>NZ_JBWXGB010000035.1:0-398 GCF_059900845.1 Lactobacillus sp. CA30L | reverse complement strand
GTCATTCATGATCCAATACAGGAACATTCCCAAAAAGATTTTTACAACAAGAGCTAAAACGGCTTCGTAATTGATCAATTTATTTTTCATATGATCGCTCCAAAAAAATGACATTTTACTAAGTTTTTGAAATTAGTTTATTGTAGCTACTAAAGCTTTTAATGCCTCGTTAAAGACATTCGCTGGCGGATTAGTCAATCCAGCGCCAATCATACCAATCCCTGGTTCTTTATGAGCAATAGCAGTATTAATGACAGGCAGCATCCCTGTTTCTAAGACTTTTAAGACATCGATGCCTGTAGGAATCCCCATAAAATCTAAAACAGGAATCGTGACATTGGGATTTTCTTTCGTAGTAATTTCCAGCATTTCTTTTGAATAATTCAATGCTTCTGCCA
>NZ_JBWXGB010000034.1:0-399 GCF_059900845.1 Lactobacillus sp. CA30L | reverse complement strand
CTCTTTCGTTGTAATGCTTTGATCTAGTTTTGTCAAAAGTTCTTTTAACTGGCGACAGTCGTCCTTTGTAAATGTACTGGGAATAATTTCTGTTACCGTTTGTTGCTTGGCTGTACATTGCTGTAGTTCTTGTTGTGCTTTTTCTGTTAAATGCACTAGCACTTCCCGATTATTTTCTGGATTTCGCTGTCGTGTCACATACTGTTTCTCTTCTAAAATTTTCAAATGGCGAGTGACCGCACCACTATCGATTTTTAAGTGTTCTTGAATCTCCGTTTGAAGACACGGCTGACGTTCTTTTAAAATCATCAGCAACTCATAACGAGTCAAACTCAAGCCAACTTGCTCTTCAAAAACTTTGGTAATTTTTTGATCTAATACCTTTAACTGACATAATAA
>NZ_JBWXGB010000033.1:0-401 GCF_059900845.1 Lactobacillus sp. CA30L | reverse complement strand
TCATAATATCTTGAAACATCACCGGCCAGTTTAATTTTAATGGCTTCTAATTGTAAATTTTTTCCAGTTGTGCCAGACAATGCCCCATTAGCTTTATAATCTTGCCATCCGATATTTTGGATGTGCGTAGAGTATTCTATATTTCCAGCTAGAGCAGCATCACTCAGGTTGATTTTGATTGCTTCCAGTTGTAAATTTTTCCCACTTGTACCAGCTATTTCGCCATTCTTGACAACCCCTTGCCAACCAATATTTTGCACGTGTGTTTGATAATTGACAGTTGGTTTGATTTCATCTGGACGTTTTGCTTCATTTCCAATTAAAAAGGCTTTTCCATTTCCTTCAGGTGCCGCTTCGCCCTTCTTCACTAATTTAATTTGAATGGCTTCTAATCTTTTAGC
>NZ_JBWXGB010000032.1:0-416 GCF_059900845.1 Lactobacillus sp. CA30L | reverse complement strand
CCCGTACGGGATCCTCGGTGGGCTCACCACGCTGGTGCTCTTCTTCGCACACGGGGCCGTCTTCGCCTCGCTGAAGACCGAGGGCGAGATCCGGGAACGCGCTCGTCGCCTCGCAAGCCGTGCGGGACTCGTCGCGATCGTGTTGGCCGCTTCGTTCCTCGGGTGGACCGTCCTCGCGCACTTCTCGCTGCCGGTCCTCATCCTCGCGGCGATCGCCGCGGTGTCGCTCATCAGCGCCTGGTTCGCGAACAGCCGCGGGCTCGAGGGACGAGCCTTCGCGCTCATGGCGGTGACGGTCGCCGCTGCGGTCCTGACCCTCTTCACCGCGCTGTTCCCGGCCGTCATGCCGGCGAGCAACGACCCCGCGAACAGCCTGACGATCGCGAACGCGTCCTCCACGGAGTACACGCTGACGG
>NZ_JBWXGB010000031.1:0-418 GCF_059900845.1 Lactobacillus sp. CA30L | reverse complement strand
CTTTAGTAGTAGAAAATATTTTTGCCATCCCTGGGATTGGGGAACAGTTTGTAAAATCAATTATGACAAACGACTATCCAACAATTATGGCAGTAACTATTTTGTATTCAACAATGTTAGTTGTTGTAATTCTGATTGTTGACTTACTTTATGGTTTAATTGATCCAAGAATTCGCGTATCAGGAGGTGCAAAAGGCTAATGGAAACAGTCAATAAAAATAATCTACCACAAGCGATTAAAGATATTCCGGCAGATGAGTTTCAGCCTCTAAACACTTCAACTCTAAAAGAAAGAGAGCGTATTGCCACACCGTCTTTAAGTTTCTTACAAGACTCATGGCGTCGTTTGAAAAAGAATAAAGCTGCAGTTATCTCAATGAGTTTCTTAGCAGTTATTATCTTTATCTCTATTATTACC
>NZ_JBWXGB010000030.1:0-439 GCF_059900845.1 Lactobacillus sp. CA30L | reverse complement strand
AAATGGGGCGGTGCTCAAATTTCCGAAAAGCATGCGGGATTTATTGTTAACATCGATCATGCAACCGCAACAGATTATGTGGAATTAATTGCACATATCCAAGAAGTGATTAAAGAAAAATTTGATGTTGAATTGCAAACGGAAGTTCGAATTATTGGTGAAGAAGTCTAAAAAAATAAGCTAGGGAGGTAAGTCAAATTGGCTTACCTCCCTAGCTTTAAATCCTAAGCTAAAG
The DNA here is from genome assembly GCF_059900845.1 of Lactobacillus sp. CA30L. Classification (NCBI taxonomy): domain Bacteria; kingdom Bacillati; phylum Bacillota; class Bacilli; order Lactobacillales; family Lactobacillaceae; genus Lactobacillus; species Lactobacillus sp. CA30L. The sequence goes on along the minus strand of NZ_JBWXGB010000030.1, from coordinate 204 downwards.
GTCGTAAATTTTACTCGTCTTCTAAATTTTCCAATTCTACAACTTTAAAGTTTTTCCGCTCTAAATGTTCTACAATGGCTGTACACGTTTCGGCAGTTGTGCCGGCTGGTAAAGTAATAAGTGTGCGACGAACAAATTCTTCACTATCGACATCCAATGTAATACAGCTGGCGATGCTGCTATATTTGGCAATGATTTTTGAAA
>NZ_JBWXGB010000003.1:0-281409 GCF_059900845.1 Lactobacillus sp. CA30L | reverse complement strand
CGTCAATCTTATTCTTGGCGTCAGTAGCGGCACTATCAATTGCACCGATTGCATCATCATGCGCTTTCTGTGCATTCTTCTGCTGTTCTGGCGTTAATGCCTTAAAGTCGTCTTCAACCTTTTGCTTGGCATCGGCAGCAGCAGAGTCGATATTTTCCTTACTAATTTCCTTAGCAGCTTCAATCTTCGCTTTTTCGGAATTTGCGCCGTCGTTTGCGGCTACAATCGCAGCAATATCACTCTTGGCCTTTTCTCTGATAGTTACCACACTGGTAGTGTCGCCGGCAGCGGTAATATCGGTCTTGGCCTTGTTTACTATGTTGTTAACCTTCGCCTGGTCAGCTGCATCTAATTTCTTATTGGCGTCATTACCAGCTGTAGTAACCTCATCGACTGCTACTACCTTGGCAATATCCAAGTGGCCCTGGGTCTCTGCGGTAGCAATGCTGCTGTTAGCTTCTGCTTCTGCCTGAATAATTGTAGCCTTATTTGTGGCACCAGTGACTTTAGACTTAGCGTCAGTAGCAGCCTTATCAATCGCGTCGACAGCCTGCTTATACTTCGGTCCAACGGTATCCTGCTCAGCAACCGTTAGCTTGTCGTAGTCATCCTGCAAGCGCTTCTTGGCAGCTGCTGCATTCGTGTCGATTGTAGCCGTCTGCTCTTTCTTGGCCTGATCTAAGTCACTGGCACTTGCCGTAGTTACAACGCTATTAATGGCGTTGATACCATCAGCAGCATCCTTATCAGCCTCTGACACAGTAGCTGCCCCGTCAATATTTCCTTTGGCAGCATCTGCAGCAGTAGCAACATCAGTCTTGGCCTTAGTCTTAGCTGCGTCTGTCAAATCGGAATTATCAATTCGCTTATTAGCATCTGTGACGGCGTCATCAACCTTCTTCTTGTCATTGACAATCGCCGTATCCAGTGCTTGGGCCTTGGCTAAGACGTCATCCATCTTCTTGATGCCATCTTTCTTGGCAGCATCAACGTCAGCGAGTGCCTTGGACGGATCAATAATTAGAGCAATTGCGTCATTATAGTACCCATTGACCTCATTGTGCATGCCTTTCTTGACATTGGCACTGACATTGGTCAGGCCGTCAATGGCAGTATTAACCGTGGTCTGCTCAGTCTGCAGAGCAGCCTTGGCGTCATCTCTATATGCATTTACGACGTTGGTCTTACCTGTTGCAATGTCATTCTTAATGTCGCCAGCGACAGTATGACCATCGATGGCGGTATTAGCGTTCGTAACGGCATCATCAATATCCTTGTCCGTCATGACGCCTAAGTAGCCCTTGGCTTCATCAGCAACGGATTGCACCTGCTTCTTAGCGGCAGCCTTGAGCGAATCCTGGACATTCTTCTTACCCGTGGTTAAACCGGTAGTAACGCCAACAATGTCAATGGCATTGTCAATGGCAGTGTTAGCCATGCTTACGGCACGATCAATGTCGCCATCGCTAGTAACGCCCAGGGCGTCCTTGGCCGTCTGCGCAACGTCTGCCAGACTAGCCTTGGCTGTCTTGCGGTAAGCGTCGAGGATGGCTTTGTTAGCGTTAGTAACGTCCTTCTTTAAATCTGCAACCGCGTCGTGGCCGTCGATGACAGTGCCGGCGGCAGTGACAGCGTCGTCAATAGCCTTATCTGTCGTGACCCCGATTGCGGCTTTAGCCTCGGTTGCAGCCGCATTAATCACACCCTTGATAGTAGTATGAACTGCGTCCAGGATGTTCTTCTTAGCGTTGCCCTCATAACCAGTTATGCTGGATGACAAGTCATTGGCAGAGTCAGCGACACTATTAATTAACGACAGACCATTAGTGACTATATTGTTTACATTATTAGCATCAACTGGCGACAGACCCAGGCCATCGATGTAGCCCTTAGCGTAGCCCTCAACCTCAGCCTTGGCTGCAGCTTTATTAAACTTATTGTTTGCCCTTATTATAATGTCCTTAATTTCTCCATCAGTCATACTACCAGAGCCGGTACTGCTCAGGACATTGTTCGCAGAACTGGCTACAGCGTCGATTTCATCCAGGTATTGTCGCTGCTTGGTGTAATCCAGGCCAGCCTGAAGCACCCGGTTCTTTGCGGCATCGGCATTTGCGGTAATGGTTTTAAGGGCTTTATCCTTCTCCTTATTACCATGGATATTGTTGATTATGTTGGTGGCTTTGGAACCATCATCGATACCCGTCAGAATCTCGTGAACACCGTCGTTGAGGGCATTCTTGATATCATCCGCGTCATCGCTGTGACTACTGATTTGGTTAGTGGCAAGCTCTTCCAGTTTTTTGATGGCATCAAGCTTATTCTTGACGGCAGTAATTTTGCCCATAGCCTTATTTTTGTCACCTTCAACGGTGGCTGTTTCTGTGGCCGAACCTTCCTTGGCATCGTTATCAATCGGACCACCATCCTTGGCGATATCCGTGACAGCATCAAGCGCATCCTCAAGAACTTGGTGAATTTCAGTTTTTTCCTTATTGGTAATATTGGCGTCATTGGCTGCAGCATCAATAGTCGGAAGCAAGCCATTGGCAGCATCGTTAATTTCTTTCTTGACGCCGTTCTTGTAGTCCGTGACAACCTGGTCAACCTTGGCAATTCCCGCATTAGTGACTTCATCTAGCTTAGTGGAATCTTGGACATTCTCAATATCATCATATGCCAAGTCGCGAGCTTTATTAATATTATTCGCAAGCGTTGGATAAGAAGTTACCTGCTTTACAGCTTCCAACCTTATCTTTTCTTTTGCACTTTGCTTTGCAGTTCCCAATTGACTATTTCTGATAGCCGATGCTAAAGCAGCTTCAACAAGTTTAAGAGCGATATCTCTACGCCTATTGACTTCTTTAACTGCACCAACGGTATTTTTAGGACCATATACTGATTGTGTTTCATCATAGTCGGTAGATCCTGGCTTCGAAGCAATAGCAGCCGCTTTAGCCAAATCTCTATCAAAAATTGTAGTTTGTTCCGGAGTTAATCCAGTTGGTACTTTTATCTTAGCATCGGCAATTTTATCCTTAATTGCTTTGGCTGCAGCATCCTGTACATCAATTAAAGGAATAATATTTAAGTCTAATCTTGGACGCTCATCATCTTCAGGATTATACCCAACAAAGTTAGCATCAGGTACCAAAGAAATTTCATCGCCCTTGGCTAACTTAACTACTTCATCAGCAGGGATTGTAAAAGTAAAATTACCGCTGGCGTCTACTTCAGCTGCAAACTGTTTAGGCAGTAAATCATCATTTGTTTCACTATAAGGCCCATCAATTCCCGTAACAGGTTGACCTTCTTTAGAGCCATGATATATTGCTTCAACGTAGGCACTTGTTCCAACCGGAAGAAGTTTATGAAACATATTTTGGGGATTATCACCATCAATATCAGGGTTGTAATTCTTTATATGTCCCGTAATAGTACGTGAACCATCATCGTTAGTTGCTACATGAGCATCAGTAATATCCAAAAATCCACTAGGGTTCGCTGGGATCAAATCAATGTCATTGTAACCTACATTTTCTGGGTCTGAAAAAGCACTAGTAATTACATCAGTAAAAATTTGATCATAAGATTTACCAATATATTTGCTTAGATCCAGCTTAGTGAGACTTAAAATAGCTTTTACCGTACCGTCTTGCGCCAATTCATTATATTTGGTCTGCGTAAATTGTCTCGTACCATTCAGCAAAACTAAATTGCTAGGCACAATAGAGTTGCCAGATTTGCTTACCGTCAACCTATGAAATGGGGGTAGCGTCAATTTATACTTGCCTAATGACAGAACTTGCCGAACATTAGTAATTTGAATTGTGTTATTTCCGATAAGACTGGCCTGTTTGTTCAAATGGGCATCTAAGACCAGAGAATTGGGGTTATTAACTAACAAATTACCGCCAGCGGCAGCATCAACTAGCGTGATAGCACCTGTTCCTGCGCCATGTCCTGTACCATCATCTAATAGTTTAATGCTAAAGCTACCATTTTCAATGTCTACCTTACCATTAATTAGGACCATGGTATTTGCATAATTCCCCATCGTCTTGCCAACAACATTCACACTAGCATTAGGATTAATAGTAAAATTACCACCAACATAAATCAAATTATTATTAGCAATGTCACCATTAGTCGTGATGTTCACTGCAGCACCGTCGCCAACATTGACTGACGAAGAAGCCGAATCCAAGCGGATCGCTGTAGCCTGCTTATTATCAAAACTACCATTATAATCAGACTGGCCAACGTTAATATTCAACGTACCCTGAACGTCTACTTTTTGGTTACTTCCAGACATGTAAATGCCATACATGTAAGAGGTATGCTCAGCACCATTGGTACTCGTTAAGGCATCAGAATTTCCTCCCGGTACTAGGGTAACCGTAGCACCATGAGCAATCCTGACAGTATTACCATCACCTTGCATTTCAATTACGTTACCGCCATAGCTAGCACCTGTAAAATTACCGGTAAAGTCAATAGAATTATCTTGTCCACTAAATTCAAACAACTGTTGAGTGTTAAAGCCACCATTATAATAAACAGTACTACAATGGTTAGTCCCCTCAAATTTAATGTGAGTATGCGCAGATGTCCAAACCATTTGCGAACCATTAAAATCAATATCTCTAAAAGTAATGTTTGCACGCTGTGTAGAAACTGCTGGTATATTAGTTCTTATGACACCATAGTAGTCACTACTCTTTAGTGATAAATTTTCATAAGTCAAATCTAAATTGTCAGACGCAGAAGATGGGTGCCAACCTCCAAAGTTAAGGGAGTACTTGCCACCAGCAGCTGACTTAATCAATAACTTTCTGCCTGGTACAATAAATTCATTAGTACCTACAGCAGGTGCAGAGGCAGTGATATCAGCTGCAATATCAATCTCGTCGACTGTGCTATCACTAAGAGCGGCCCTGAAATCCCTCCAACTAGCCACCGTCCGAGAATTAGCTGCATCCCGAGCCTGGAGTCTAGGCTTGTTCATGTCGACCATTGTCTGCTGGTTGACATCATTAACGCCCGTTTGTCCCGGCACATTAATGTCGCTAGCCGAACTTGCCAACCGCTCGACGGTATTAGCCGCAGCAGCAGTCGGCACCGCACCGGTCTCACTGGTCGTTTGGCCAGCATCAGTAATGTTGGTATTAATGTGATCATAGTTAGAGCTTGCACCAGTATCCGAACCCACCTGATTGCTGCTCGAAATACCTGGCGCCGTCGGTGCAACTGGTTGGACAGCATCAGCAGCCTTAGCCTTAAGTGCCGGCGTTGGGTCATTTTTCTTGGCCTTGGCCTTCTTAGCAGCTGCCTCTTCATCGGCGGACTTCAAAAACTGCTTCAACCCTGAATAGGTTGACAACTTATCCTGCTTGCGCGCGTTAGCTGCTACAGTTGGCGGCGTGCTATCTTGGGCAGATTTCTGCTGATTTGCAGCCGGCGCCTTAGTGGGAGTTTCATTCTCTGCAGCTGGCGCAGTCTTGGACATCGTTGGCCGCTCGCTGGCACTTGCGGGTGCTGTGTCCGCTTGGGCAGTTGCTGCCGGCTTAATTACGAGCGTATTCTTATTTTGCAAATCATTTTGCCCGTTTGCCTCATTTTGTTCTTCATTCTTAGGACCAGCAGCTGATGCGTCCGCAGCCTTGACTGCATGTGCGTTCAAACCAAAAAAAGTGAACCCCAGCAACACGGAAGTTGCCCCAATACTTAGTTTACGGATTGAGAAACGGTCCTGCTTAGCCTGCATTTCCATTTTCCGTAAACGTTCATTATAATTATTTTTTCCTAACATATATTTTCACCCCATCGTATTGCTTTTATTAGAAGCAACCATTATAGCTATATCCGTATAGGTAATAGATATAGAGATTTTCTTATAGCCTAAGTATAGTACGCAGGTCCTAATTGTCAATAAAAAAAAGAGCTTATATTAATAAATTAATTATTATCAATTTATAATAATTAATTACGGGATAGTCCAAAACACCATCAAGACAGCGCTTACCCGTCAACCAATAACATAACTAGCCCTTTATGCCGATAAAAATTACCCTTGACCACTTTTATTTAATTTATCCGCTACGGGTCTTCTTAAATCATACATTTGGGAAAAACCAGGGAACATAACTGCGTTAAATATTCACTTAAAAAATAACAGCTTAAAATTTACCTCCGGATTTTACCAAATTACGTCACGTTATTTTATTGTGTCCATTCATGGTTTTGTATGTTGTTTTGTATTAATTTATATCCAGTTACTTGTCAGCTGCCACTGCAGGTAATATATATCCAGCTATAATAAAACCCTTCAGACTGCTCTTACTAGTCTGAAGGGTTTAACTTCATTTTTTTATTTATCTGCTAGTCCGGGTAAGCAGGATTATCTGCTAGCTGCCAGCGGTTCTCACCCAGCTTTTACTAGTCTGTAACATCCTGACACTAGCAATTATTTAAAATTAGCTGCCTTAACAAATTCATGAGGACTAATCGCATAATACCGCTTGCCCGCGATATTAATCCGGCCGCCATATGTTCGGACTGTTTTTCCACGGCTTAGCTTAAAGTCGTTAGCGCGCAGTCCGGCTGTATTATAAATATAGGCATTATGCTTCAACGTGCGCACCCGACCAATCACATTGCTGGCCACAACATACTCGTTACTACCAAAGCGCAGAAACTTTCGGTTGTTGATGGTTACCATTTCTTGAATGTTGATTCTGGTACCAGCGGTTTTCAATGCAGCATTCGTCCGCTGCCCCTGTTGGTCATAAGTATAAGCGTCGTGCATCAGGGTGGTTTCACCCAGTGCAACTACGTCAGCAGTGCCCGTCCCGACCTGCGGCGAATTACCCGGTGTCGACGGCGCGGCATTCGTGTCCCCCGCAGCATCGGCTACTGCACTGGCAGTTTCGCTGGCATCACTGGCCGAAGTCCCTGTAGCCGGTATATCACTGGTGGTACTATTGACAACATTGTCATTCACCACATCAGCGGCAGTTTCACCTGCCTGCAGGTTGTAGTAGTACTTGAGCAGGGCAAAGAAATCATTCATTGAGTAGCCCCACTTGGCAAAGTAGCCATCGGGATCCGTATGGTTGGTTCCACCTAAGAACTTGGAAACGGCATGGTGGGACCAAATGCTGCCCTTACCGGTATTAGAAGCATTGGTTGGCTTGATATTGTAACGGTGCAGGAGTTTGGCAGCGTAGATTGCATCATTGTTGACGCTCTTCGCAAATTTATTACGGGTATTTTCTTGGCAGAGTTCAATCTGAATGAAGCGATTATTAGCCACGGCCCCGGCACCCCAGACCCCATATTGCGGAGTCATCATCTGGATAACTTGCTTATGGTCAACGAAGGCATGCACATAGGAGTACATGTTCATCCAGGCCCGGTTGAAGTAGATTGCCTCATTGTGAGCCGATGCCCCAGGCGTTGCCGTCTCGTGGATAACAATACCCTCGGGACTGCCTTTGCGGTACTTAATCTTATTACCGTGCGCATAAAACTTGTTGTACCGAATGCCCTGTGTTTGCAGCATTTTATACAAATAGGTTATACCGACGTAACTATTCTGCTTGGCTATTTCGTTAATTGATGCAGCCTCAACTACTTGAGCCTGACGCTTAACCCCTATAGGCGCAACTAATCCTACTCCGATAGCAACAGTAGCCATTAGTTTCGTTATTTTCATTTGATGTATTCATTCCTTTAAGTATTCATTTTTAACTATATTTACTTTCTATCAAAAATCAAATACGTTTAAAAATTACCCTTCTTAACGTACTGGTGAATGCCAATCCGGTAATACTTGTGGCCTAATATTGTGATGGCGGAACCAAAGGTAGCAACTGAAGTGCTCTTTTTCAAAACCTTCTTGTTGTCACGGTTACCATAATCATTATAAACGTAAGCATTATGCTTGAGTGACTTGATGGTACCATCGATATTGCTGGCAACAATATATTGATCATCTCCAATACGATAGTAGCGCTTGCCATTAATGGTCATCTGCCCATAAGTGGTAATTACCTGACCGCTAGAACCGGACTTAATGGTCTTTAGTCCCGTGATTCGCTTGCCCTGAGCGTCATACACGAAAGAATTATGCATCAAGGTCTTATTAACTTTTTGTTTTCCGATAGGCTTCTTAGAAGCTGGCGGCAAGGCACCTCCTTCATTGAGAAGGGTATCGTTAACCCAACCCTTGCCGTCGATGTACAACCGCTGCCTGCCATTATAAAAAGTGATGATCTTAGTAACGGTGACTGACTCGCCGCTTACCACCGATCCCGACTTAGCCGAAACAGAATGGTCGGTTGGCCAAGCATAGGTAGGGCCACTCTGCTTAACTAGGTAGGACTTAGTGGTCGACAGCACCTGGGGGTCATACTGGGTCAAATTATAATTATGAATGCGGTTGTTTAAAGTCTTATTGTAGTTGCTATCCGTGGCGTAGGTGCCAGTCAGGGCCTTAGTCGCATCCGTGTAGGAAGCGGCATTCTCCAACCAGGCACCCTGGTAACGATCAGGCTGCCAGGACACACCATTGCGCAGCTTTTTACCGTTATCATCAAAAGACTCTTGAAAGCTTGGATATTTCCTGAACTTAGCAACCACATAGTAGCTCTTGCCGTTCTTATCTTCTTCCCGCGTCTTGGCTGCATAGATTGCACCCGGCCAATTATCATTAGCCTTCATGCCAAAGAGATTGTGGGCACTAACGGCCAGCGTGGACTGTCCCCAATTCGATTCCACAATGGCTTGGGCAATCATTACAGACGGATAAAGACCATATTTTTTCGCCATTTTCTGTGCCTGCTTGGCCGCAGTATCTAGAAAGGCCGTTTGGACCGTGGCTGCTTCTACCCGGTCAGTGGGTATGGGGACAGCCGCACTTAAGTTCGTAATTGGGGCAAGGGTCGTCCCAGCCAGAATAGTCGCCGCAAGTCCCGTGATAAGTCTTCTCTTCATACGTTAAAATTCCTCCTTAACCAACACTTTCATTGTATCGAGCGGTGTGAGTATTCACAAGAGCTTGATCTCAATTGTAGCCAAAAAGTAATATTGTCGGTTTTATATTACAAAAAGTAATCTATCTTGCGAAAATTTTACGCAGGTGGACTAGCAGCAGGTGCTTGCTGCGCTGCAAGTGGCCCCGGCTTATTCCGGTCTTATGCGCAAGTGCCGTGATCGTTTGACCGCAGATAAAATGATCATAAAATAACATCTGGACCAAATGCGACTGGTGGTGCACCTCTTCCTTGACTGCAAGCCAGTCTATGCGGTCATTATCACCTTCATAGTCAATTTTAACTGTTTCGAGGAATTTGACCTGGTGGTCATGGACATTTTGGTCACGCCGCAACAGGTCAAGCGTGTGCCAAATAATCTTGCGAAAACTACGCCGATCAACGACCGCTGGCGACAAATCCCCTGCCCGTGACAGCAATGCAGCGTAAACAATCAGTCCTTCTTGCAATAAGTCTTCATAGTTGCGATAATCGGGGCGCACGTGGGCAGCCTTTAGCGCGCCCTTAACCAGCCGCCGGTTTGTCCATGCTCTTTGCCAGGCTGCTTCACTAATATTCAACTGTAACTTCCTCCTTTTGGTGGTGTCACAAGCGCTTGTGCAACTATAGGTTAACAGTTTGACCTTCATTAAAAAAACCATACCTTAATGCGTTCAAGGCCTAAGGCCAGTGGAACTGTCATTAACAACTACAAGTGCAATTGCCCGAACCGTCAGCCTGCACGGTGACTAAACTCCGGCTTAAAAAACTCCGCAATACCAAAAGCACGAATTGCTAGATTCGTGCTTGGGGTTGGCAAGGCAGCCGATTCAATACAATGAATCCGGGCGCTGACAGAGCCGGTAGATCAGCTGCTGCAGGGCGATAGGCAAGTGCGGCAAGTCGAGGTAGTCAGCCAGACGGTGAACATACCGAATATGCTTTTGTTCCAGCATATCCCGGATAATTTGCTTTAGGGAGAGACGACCAAGTGCCTGGCATGGTTGGTAGTAGTCCGCCTGATCAATCAGAGACCGGCCGCTGGTGCGTTTGATCTGCCAGCCCATTACTTGTTCGAGGTGAGCTAGGCTGAGCTGGTGCAGAACGTGGTTATAAATCAAACTGGAAACGACCCGGCGATGAAGATAACGACTACAGTTATCAAATAAAAAATTGTAACTGGTTTGGCCCCCAGCCAGCGACTTAAAGATGGTGGTAGAAAGATTCACCCGGTGAAAACCCGTCATCTGATGCAGGGCCACCCAGTCAATGTTGCCAACGTTATAGCTCCGAGTGGAAAAATACGCCAGCCGGCCCGTTGCAATGACGTTACACCCCGACTGCTTGATCTTTCGCGCAAAGACTCGTTGAAACTCCAACCCCGCAAGAAGGCAGTTCTTAGAAAAGGCGGTGAAGAGTGCACAGCTACTGTGCAAACTTAAAACAATACCCCGGTGCGAGTCAAAAATCACGCTTTTGTAACGCCCCAGCAAAGGCTCGTGCTGAAACTCATAGAGGGCAATTGTATGCGGGTTGATGCAATAATCACGGTCCACAGTCAGGTAATTGTTAAGCACGGCATCCCGGCCAATCCGTTCACGCAGCAATTTTTTCGACCACACGTGATATTCGGCTTGCGGGGGTAAATTCCACTTTTTACATTTCTGATGTGTCATTTGCTCTTCCTCCTTTTTATTGAGCTGTCACCTTTATTATACGCAAGTGCAAGCGATTACATTTAAAAAGATTACCGGTATCAAAAAAACGGAAGCGATTACTCGTTTCCGTTTCTATTATTAATTATTAACGCGGCTATTAACTAAAAATTAGCTACCTTAACGTATTGCTTAGCCGGGCCGCCAATCCGGTAGTACTTCTTGCCGTTCTTGAACTTGAACGGTGAACCGTAAGTGGTAACAGTTTCGCCCTTTCTCAGGAGGGTGCTGTTGGCACGCTTCTTACCGGTCTTGTAAACGTATGCGTTATGCGTTAACGTCCGCTCAGTACCGTCAATGTTGTCCGCCATGACGTATTGGTTGTCACCAATCTGGTAAACCAGGCTGCCATCAGCAAGCGTAGTAGCCTTGCCAATTACGTCAACAGTAGTGTAAGACATCAGCTTGTTAGTGCCAACACGCTTGTGATCCTTGTCGTAGACGTATGAGTTGTGCATAACCATCTTGCTCTCGGTTGCAGCTGGCTTCATCGAGCCGTCAACGTACTTGGTTTCAACGTACAGGTTTGAGGTAGCACTGTTGATGTGGGTGTATGACTTGTCGCCAACCTTGACCGGGTCGCCGAACGTAGCAATCTGGTCGCCGTTCTTAACCGTTGTCTTAGAGGTGGTTACCGTGTTGCCGGTGATTTCGTAAACCGGAACATCGGTAATATCGGCCTGAATCGTCTTGTAAGTTGCGCCCTTTTCGCCAACAGTCAGCATGAAGGTAACCTTGGTCGTCTTGTTCTCAGCATTGGTTGCAGAAACAACTACCGGGTACTTGCCGGCAACAGCAGTGTTAACCTTGCTGATGTCAACGCTAGGAACCATGACTGTCTTGTCGGTTCCACTAACCGTCGTCTTGAACGCATCTTGGATAGCCTTCGTGTTAACGACGCCATTAACTGGAACGTAGTTGAAGTTAACGCTGTCTGGAAGGTCCTTGATGGTAGCCGAAACGCTCATTGCCTTGCCACCGTTGTAGCCGTCAAGCGTGATGGCCGGGTAGGTTGGGTCACTGGTGTCGGTGCTTGGGGTTGCCGTAACAGTGAACGTGCCCGTCCTGCCGTTAGTGGCAATCAGGTTGATTGTCACTGGGAATGAAGCTACCGGCTTGTCAAACGAGCCATCGGCCTTGACCGTGATGCCCGCTGCCTTCAGGCTGTCCCGAACGTCTTTGTCCAGGTTTGTAAATGATGCAGTTGCAGCCCCAGTGCTTGCAGGAGTATAAGCAGCCTTAATCTTGTTTACAATCGCATTAACGTTGTATTCAGTCGAGGCCAGGTCAATTGCACCTGAAGTTACGACAACGTTGGCCTTAGCGTCCTTAACAAACGGAGCGCCGGTCAGGCTAGCATCAAACAGCTTGAAGCCTTCGCTTGCAACACCCAGGCCAGTAATTGAACCTGTAGGATCTGCAGCAACATTATATACTTTGCCATTAATGGTGATAGCGTATGTCTTATTCGCTTCCAAGCCCATAATGGTTACAGTTGCTGCCAAGTAGTAGGTATCAGTGGTTGAGTCAAGCTGCGGCTTTTCGGTATTTGCAGTTCCAACTGGACCCTTAGCACCAGTAGTATCAAGGCCAGTGTAAACCTTAGCAGCTGAAACGGAAACCGTAGCACCTGTTGGCATAGTTGGCGTTGCAAGTGATGCTTGCACCTTAGATGCAGGATCACCCTTGACCAGACTGGCAACGTTGTTAACGTTCAAGCCCATTGCAATCGTGGCTGCTGAAGCTGGGGTTGTATTCCCGCCAACAACCGTTACATTCGAGTCAGCAAAAACCGTTGACACGCCAGAAGCAGCGACTGGAGCCACAGCCAATAAGGCGGCAGCAGCAGCACTAGCAATTCTTGAATTTTTCTTCATGTGGATTTCCTCCTTGGGTAATATAAAAATAGTAATAGGCTATAGGTCCAGTTGTATGAGCCTACATTGTTACAATACCCTTCAAACTTGAATTCATAAGTCTATAACTCCTATGAGGTAGTCTCCAAATTGAAGAATACACATGCATACAGGATATCGAACTTGAAGCATAGCTATTACTTCCCACATTTAAAATTGTACTTACCTTTGACTTGAATTGCAAGATATGCAGTGTTTATTAAGAAATGTTTACTTTTTCGAAAACAAAATATGTCGTAAGCAAAAAGAGAAAACGAATCATTCGTTTTCTCTTCTAACACTAATTATGCGTTAACAAATCAATTAAAAGTTGACAGCTTTAACGTATTGCTTGTCTGGACCACCGATCCGGTAGTATTTCATACCATTCTTAAACGTGTATGGGTTCCCGTAGGTAACAATCGTTTCACCCCTGTGCAGTACAACGCTGTTGGCACGCTTCCGAGAAGTTCTGTAAACGTAGGAATTGTGCGTCAATACCCGCTTAGTGCCATCGATGTTGTCAGCCATTACGTATTGGTTGTCGCCAATCTTGTAAACCAGGCTGCCATCGGCAAGCTTAGTGGCTTCACCGTACACTTGAATGGTAGTGTAGGACAGCAGCTTGCTGGTGCCAACACGCTTGTGGTCTTTGTCGTAGATGTACGAGTTGTGCATAACCTTCTTGGCAACCTTCTCGGCCGTCTTAATGGAACCGTCAATGTACTTGGTCTCAACGTATTGGGTTGAGTCAGCACTGTTAATGTGGGTGTAAGTCTTGTCGCCAATCTTGACCGGGTCACCAAAGGTAGCGATTTGGTCACCGTTCTTGACCGTCGTCTTCGAAGTGGTTACCGCGTTGCCGACAATGTCGTAAACCGGCACTTCAGCGATGTCGGCCTGAACAACCTTGTAGGTTGCACCCTTGACGCCAACCGTAAACATGAAGGTAACCTTGGTAGTCTTGTTGTCGGCATTAGTTGCAGAAACAGTAACCGGGTACTTGCCCGCAACCTTGGTGTTAACCTTGCTGATATCAACGCTAGGAACCATGTATGCATCAACAAGAATTTTCTTATCCTTGTTATTTGGATCTACCCCAGTCTTACCGCTTACCCGCGCAGTAAATGCACTCTTAATTGCGTCGGTGTTGACAACGCCGTTAACCGGTACGGAGTCCCAAGTGGCCGAAGCAGGCACAGCATCGATAGTCCTCGTACCCTTATAGACGTCTTTTGAGTCTGGTTCGTTGGTACTGCCCAAGATAATGACCGGATAAGTATCATCGGCAGTATTTACGGTCGAGGCGCCAGCCGTAGCATGTACAACAAAGGTCGAGGTTCTGCCGTTATCTGCCTGCAAGTTCAGCGTAATCGGGAATTGGGTTGCCGGCTTGTCAAATGATTCATTGGCATCAGACTTGATGGTAACGCCAGCGTTCTTGAGCGCTTCACGGATATCTTGCTTGATGTCCTTAAATTCTGCACTTGCAACACCCGTAGTCGTAGGCACATACTTATTCATAATTTCAGTGGCAATGCCCTGTACGGTGTATGTACTAAAGCTAATTGAGCCGGCGTCGACAGCGGTGTGATTGCTCTTGTCAACAACATAAGGTGCACCGCCCTTAGTAGTGTCGAAGAGGGTAAAGCCCGGACTCACTACACCGAACTGGCTAATCGTACCAGTGACATCCGACCTAGTTTTGCACTTCGTGCCGTTAACTTCAATTGTATAATCCGTATTTGCCTTCAAGCCTGAGATGGTAACATATGCGGCTAGATAATAAGTTGGGGCTTCTTTACCATCTTTAGGAACCTGATTGCTGAGGGATGGTACTTCTACACCTGATCCAATAAAGCCCCTGCTATTACCATCAGAGTCAGGGGTTGCAGCATTAACACCGGTATAGACCCTGGCCTGTGATATAGCTAACGTTGCGCCGGATGGCAAGCTAGGCGTTGAAAGCGATGCCGTTACTTTTGACGGAAGATCACCATTAACCAAATTAGCCCGGTTGGTGATGTTTAAACTAAGTCCAAAGGACGTTGTCGTAGGGGCAGTAGTCGATCCACCTGTAACTGACACATTTGTATCAGCCTTCACAGGTGCTGCATTCGATGCAGCAAATGGGACCACAGCTAATAAAGCTGCCGCCGCGGCACTAAAAATTCCTAAATTCTTTTTCATATGGTCGTTCCTCCTTATATATGTATAAAACAGCAATAGAGCAGTAGCCCAATCTGATGAACCCACCTAGTTCCAACGTCTTCTAACTTAAATCACAAGTTTATAACTCCTGTGAGGTAGCCTTTAAGCAGAAAATTACGCATGCCGATGGGCTTGTCGAACTTAAAACAAACTATTACTTTACCATACCCACATTGTACCTAGCTTCAGTGGTAATTGCAAGATTTGTCAATATTACACATCGTTAACAGCACTTACAAAAAGATAAGAAAGCAAAAAGTGGGAACGCATATTCGTTTACACTTGTTTCCACTTTTGTCATTAATCGTTCAAATAATTAAAAGTTGGCAACCTTGACGTATTGCTTGGCCGGCCCGCCGATTCGGTAGTAGCGCTTGCCGTTCTTGAACGTGTACGGTGAACCGTACGTAACAACCGTTGTCCCTTTGTAAAGAACGCGCCGGTCAGCACGTTTCCGGGAGGTCTTATAGACGTAGGCATTATGCGTCAACGTCCGGGCGGTGCCATCGATGTTGTCGGCCATTACGTACTGGCCATTGACAATCTTGTAGACCAGACTGCCGTCGGCAAGCTTAGTTGGCGCGCCATAAACGTCGACGTAGCTGTAGGCGGCCAACATCTTGGTGCCAACCCGCTTATGGTTAGCATCATAAATGTATGAGTTGTGCATTATCCGCTTGACCGCAGTAGGTGTTGGCTTGGCCGGTGTTACCGGGTTAGCCGTCTTTTCTACGTACTTGGTCTCGATGAACCTATTGGTGGTTGGCCCGTAGAGCCGGGTGTAGGATACGTCGTTGATGATCACCGTGCCGTAGGTGGCCACCACGGCACCATTCTTGAGAATGGTGTTCGTGGGCGTCACGCTTGCACCGTTAATCTCATAGATTGGCACGTTGCCACTGGCCTGGACAGTCTTGTAAATCGCACTGTTAGATATGATTGTGGTCGGTGGATTCACAACGATGGAGGTGTCAGCGGGGTAAACCGTGACGACAAAAGTGCCCTGCTTGCCGTTACCGGCCACTAGGTTCAGGGTAACCCGAAACGGAATATCGAGTTTAGTGAACTTGCCATCCTTATCCACGGAGATGGCAGCCGCCTGCAGCCCTGCATAAACGTCGCGTTCAATGCTGCTGAAGTCGGCCTGGGCCTTGCCGTCCGTGGTTGCGGAATACTTGTTTGCAATCCTGGCTGCGATTGCGCCGACACTGTTATCCGCAGAAGACAAATTGACGGAGCCCGACGTAACCGTCTGGGTTCCTTCCTTGACGATTGGCTTGCCCGTCAACTTCTCGTCAAAAAAGCTGAGCGGATCGCTGATTACGCCGATGTCAGCGATGGTGCCTTTGCTGTCGGCCTCGAGGCTGTATATCCCGTCGCCCATTGTTATTTTATAAGTCTTATTAGGCTCTAGATGCGAGATGGTTACGTTTGTGCCCACGTAATAGACTTTCCCAGCCGTAAGGCTCTTCTTAACTTCGGTTTTATCTTTGCCCACAAGGCCCTTGCCGTCCGGACCGAGATCAATATCGGTGTAAATCTTGGCATCCTCTGCCTTCACACTGGCACCCGCCGGCAGGACGGGCGTAGCCACCTTCATCTGCAGATCAGCGACCTTGTAGTTGTCAACCAGGTCACCCTTGTTCTCAATGGTCAGCTTCAGCGTGGCCTCATCCTTGTTAGTTGTACCGGGCTGGTCGTCAATGGTGACGCTGGCAGCTAATACGCTCGACACAGACGCCGCACCCACAGGGGCAACCGCCAATAAAGCAGCAGCAATCGCACTAGCAACTCTTAACTTCTTCTTCATATGAATGTTCCTCCTTCTTTATAAACTAGTGACAGCAAATTATCTTAACCTTTCAGCGCTGCCACCCTCTAGTCCCAGAGTACCCGCTTTCATGTGTGAATTCAAGCCGTTTCCATGTTACATCTAGCTAACAATGATTACAAAAAATAAAAAGAGCAAACAAAAAACGGGAACGATTTCTCGTTTCCGTTTCTGTTTAAGCAATTAAGAATTTAATTACTTGAAGTTAGCAACTTTAACGTATTGCTTAGCTGGGCCACCAATCCGGTAGTAAGCCTTACCATTCTTGAATGTGTAAGGTGAACCGTAGGTAACAACAGTTGCGCCCTTGTGAAGAACACGTCTGTCGGCACGCTTCTTAGAAGTCTTGTAGACATAAGCGTTGTGTGACAATACGCGAGCAGTACCGTCAATGTTGTCAGCCATTACGTATTCGTTGTCACCGATTTGGTAAACAAGGCTACCGTCAGCAAGCTTAGTAGCTGCGCCAGTAACTTCAACGTTTGAGTAAGCACCAATCATTCTAGTACCAACACGCTTGTGGTCCTTGTTGTAAACGTATGAGTTGTGCATAACCTTCTTAGTTTCAGTAACTGCAGGCTTAACTGAACCGTCAATGTACTTAGTTTCAATGAACTTAGTTGAGTCAGCACTGTTAAGACGGGTGTATGACTTGCCGTTGATAGTTACAGTACCAAAGGTAGCAACTTGAGCACCATTCTTAAGAACAGTCTTAGTGTCAGTTACAGTGTTGCCGTTAATCTCATAAACTGGAACATCAACATTTGATTGAATGTTCTTGTAAGTAGCACCCTTAGCACCAACAGTTAAGTAGAAAGTAACTGAAGTGGTCTTGCCATCAGTGTTAGTTGCAGAAACAACTACTGGGTACTTGCCAGCAACAGCAGTGTTAACTTTACTGATGTCAACGTTAGGTACCATCTTAGTAGAATTAGTTGCACTTACAGTAGTTTCAAATGCAGCTTGGATGCCACTAACGTTTACACCCGTGTTAAGTGGTACATAGTTGAAACTTGCATCAGCGACATCAACAGTGTTGCTTGCACCCTTGTAAGGAACCTTGTTGAACCAAATTTGTGGGAATGTTGCGTCACCATTAGTAAGTGGGTCTGGGCTAACTGTTACTGGGAAGTTTACATCAACACCATTAGAAGCATGTAACTTAGCATTCACAACAAATGAAGCACTTGGTTTAGCAAAAGTACCATCAGCATTTACTGTAATGCCAGCAGCTTTTAAAGCATCCTTAACATCGCGGGTAAGGTCGTCCCAATCACTATAAGCTTGGTTGGCACTTGGGCGAACATTTGCAACAGTAGTTTCAACTGTGTACTTAGCCTTGATTGCATCAACAATGCTTGAAACATTGTATTTGCCGTTGCCAAGACCAATTTCACCACTAGATACTTGGTTCTTAGTGCCAGTCAATTTAACCGATGGAGCACCATCTTGGGTAGTAGCGCTGATTTGGAACGGCGCACTAACCAAGTTGATTCCATTGATAGAAGCTGTATTAGTGTTAACGTCTGCTTTAACTCCGTTTAAAGTGTAGTCGCTACCATCAATACCAGTTATTGACATGTTTGATATAACAGCTACATAAACAGTGTTTCCTGCAAGAGTATCTACAGATGCGGTAGGAGTACCTGCTTTATCACCATCAACATAAGTCTTTGCATCTTGTCCAGAAACGTACTTAAAAATCTTGATAGGTGCGTTCTTGATATTCGGTGTACCAACAGTACTGTAAATATTAGCCTTTAACTTAGAAGCAGAGTCGCCTACTTTAACAGCACCGTAGTTAGTAACAGTAATACCAGCTAAGATAGCATGTGAACTGCTTACGCCATTAGATGTTACTGTACCTGAAACAGTAGTATCAGCAGAAACTGTTGATACAGCAGATGCAGCAACTGGAGCTACAGCTAATAAAGCAGCAGCAGCAGCACTAACAATTCTTAAATTTTTCTTCATGTGGTCTTTCCTCCTTGTGTATATACAAAATAGTAATAGACTATAGGTTCAGTCGTTTTGAGCCTACATTGTTACAACACCCTTCTAGCTGAAATCATAAGTTTATAACTCTTATGAGGTAGCCTTCAAGCTGAAGAACGCGCATGCGTACAGGCTAGCGAACCTGAAGCATAGCTATTACTTACCACATTTCATATTGTACCTACCTTTAGGCCAAATTGCAAGGACTCGGCGTTTTTAACACACTTTTGTAATAAATAGTTATCTCCTGCACGTGGCCCGTAATTTGAGCCAGGGGCGAGAAAGCCTAATAGCGCAACCAATACACCGTCAAGTCTTCTCAATAAATGTTTAGTCAAGACCTTAAATGATACACAAATTTTACAAAATAATAACGAAACGTTTCTAAGGCACATAAAAAGACCGCACCCACGCGTGAGCACGGTCTTCATGCCCGGCGACTACTTGCGCTTATACAGCCGCCTGACTTGCCTAATCAACTTCTCTAATACGTCCAGAATCTGCAGACTAACTCGGCTGATCTGCAGTATCATCGAACACGCTAGTAACAGTGCGTTCAACGTACGCAGCAGACTTAGGAACCTTATACACATCAACCCCATCTTTTTCGAAGGCGTCTGCCCCCGCAATCTTTGCCATTGCCGCCTTAACTGCGGTCGCCTCTAAGTCAGGGGCCGCATCGGGCAATGATAAGTTGACTTTCCTGTTTCTACCATTTAAGAATACTAATTGCAAACTCGTTGTTGTCGTCATGATGAATCTCCTTTTTACCTATAATATTATTCTTGGTTATTCCTCAACGGTTAGCGGAACCGCGTGCCGCTGAATCAGGGTTGCTGCGCCCAGGACGTCGCCTTGCAGGTCGGCGATTGCGCCGCCGACTTGGGCCAGGCCCGTTGCAGTTGCCCCCTTCTTCACGTTCCGCAGGGTGCGGGAATTGGTGCCGTCCTCGCCGTAAGCGGAATTCAAGAATGTGTACTGGATGGATTGTTCGAGTAATTCAAAGTTCATTTTACTAACCTTCCTTTATAATTAAGCATCTATAATGAAACATCGGGTGGTGTAATCGATCCGCGCGCTTAATCTCTTACACTATTACTAACGAATCGAGCGGGTCGAAGTGTAACATTTTTATGGCAATTTTTTAATTTTAACTAGCTAAATACCCGATTGAGTAGTCAAATGCGCCTAAACCATCTATAATTGATATAAGTATTAGCAAGGAGGATAAATTCCTATTATGAAAAAATCTACGATGTGGACGATTGTGGTCGTGGTGATCATCGCCATCGGCGGCGGTGCATTCTACGCAACGCAAAAATCAAACGGCGATCGCGTTAATGCTTCCTACAATGATGCAATGACCAGCGGCAAGGATGCCGTTGCGGTGAAGAACTACAAGCGGGCAAGCAAGGCCTTCGCCAAGGCTATCGGCATTAAAAAGACGCCTGAGGCGCGGGCCTATAAGGACCAGTCCGACAGCATGCAAGCCGCAATCACCGCTACCAAGGCCGGCCAGTACACCCGTGCGCGCGTGATGGCCGACAACGTCATCACCAAGAGCAGCGGCTACGCCGTCCTGGCGCGGCAAGGACGCAAGCTGAAGGCGACGATTGCCGACGTTCAGGACAATTACGACAGCGAGATCAAGCCCATCTTTACCGCTGCAGCCCAGGCCGAAGCAAGCAAGGATTACGAAAAGGCCATTGACGAGTACCAGAAGGTGATTGACCTGCCGTACATTGACGGCAAGTACTACGCCCAGTACAAGAAGGCCGCGCTAAAGGGCATCAAGGTCAACAAGCAGGCGGCCGCCAAGGGCAACAACGGCACGGCCGCGGGCGTGGACAATTCCACCGCCGCTAAAGACACGGGCAACGCAGGCAAAGTCGGTGAAGGCGCCATGGGCAACCACAAGGTGCACGGCAAGACCGTTACCACCAAGCAGATCAAGCAGCTGCGCAAGCGTGTCGGCAAGCTGATGGGCGACGACGGAATGTCATGGAGTCCGCAGGATTTGATTGACCTGTACCGGAATTCCGGACGCACGAAGCCAAGCAAGATCACCAAGCAGGACGTTGAGAACTACTTGAAGCCGTAAACACCCTATCGGTTTAGCGGCATAGCAAAACGAGCAAGCTTGTCCAGATGGGCACCCCTGACTAAGCAGATTTAGTTAGGGGTGCTTTTTATACGGCTCTTGCTTGTGCATGGCACCCTTTGCATCGACTGGGCTTTAATCCGGGGTGGCAAAGGTGCTATAATTTTACTAATACAATGGTAAAAAGATTAGTGACTGCGTGATAATCGCTGCAATAGTTGCTTTTGCCGCCTAAACTAGGTAAAATGACTATTGACTTTCACGTTTGACGATATTTATTAAAGGGGTGTCTGCTTTGACCGAAAAAGAAAATAACATCAAAGATACTAAAACCGAACAAGAAAAAAAGAAGGAGCAGGAAAAAAAGGAAAGAGAAGAGCTGCTCAAGGTGGTCGTTCCCGAAGCCGAATGGGTAACGATGCCGCAGGAGGACTTCACTGCACAGCCTGAATACCTGCAGCTGTTCACTGACTTCTACATCGCCAAGTTCAACCAGCGTGACCTGGAAATCATGAACACTTACGATACTAGTTCCAACATGGTCGACATCAACCACTACCTGCTTGACAACATCCACTTTTCTCGTCAGGAACTGGTCAACCATGCCCTGCAATACCACGCCCACAACTTCCAGAGCATCGTCGCTGAAATTACCGCTCAAGATGAGATCGACGCTGCCAAAATGACGTCTTACCAAGACTGGGACCACTGGTACGAGCAGCAGCGGAACGAAATTTCGAATTCTTTATCATAATTTGCTTGTACTATAAACAAAAAAGGAACAGAATAGAGACTTAAAAGAGAATGTCGCTTTGACATTCTCTTTTACTTAAAATATTTTACGGTAAGTCTATGGGAGTAAATAAATAACTATGGATCAGAAAAAGAAGCGGATTTCAGCGGCGGGGCTGCTGATTACGGTCGGAATCGTCTATGGCGATATCGGCACAAGCCCGCTCTATGTTATGAAGTCAATTGTTACTGGCAATGGTGGGATTGCCAACATGAACCGCGAGATGGTCTTGGGCTCGATCTCGCTGATTTTTTGGACGGTCATGCTGTTGACCACCGTTAAGTACGTCCTAGTCGCCTTGCGCGCAACTAACCGCGGTGAAGGCGGCATCTTTGCACTGTATGCATTGGTGCGCAAGCGCGCCAAGTGGCTGGTCATGCCCGCGCTGATTGGAGGTGCTGCGCTACTGGCTGACGGTACCTTGACGCCGGCGGTGACGGTTACCACTTCAATTGAAGGACTGAAAAAGATGAGCTTCGGCTCCAGCGTTCCGGTTCCCAACCAGTATGCCGTCGTTATCATCACCATTGTGATTTTGCTAGCGCTGTTTTCTATTCAAATGCTGGGCACTAGCAGTATCGGCAAGGCTTTCGGCCCTATCATGTTTGTCTGGTTTACCTTTTTGGGCCTGATCGGCATCAACAATATGATGCATGATTGGTCGATCATTGCGGCCTTAAATCCATACTGGGCCGTAAAGATTCTTTTTAGTCCTGCCAATAAGGTTGGTATCTTTATACTAGGTTCAATCTTCCTGGCCACGACTGGAGCCGAGGCACTATATTCCGACGTTGGCCACGTCGGCCGGGGCAACATTTACGGCTCCTGGCCCTACGTTTTTATCTGTCTGGCCCTGAATTATCTGGGCCAAGGTGTGTGGATTTTGCAAAATCCGGGCTTCAAGACCAACGGGACGGAACTGAACCCATTCTTTGAGGCGGTTCCAGCTAACCTGCGGCTGTTCGGCATCATTTTGGCTACAATTGCTGCCATCATTGCTTCACAAGCCTTAATTACCGGTTCATTCACGCTTGTTTCCGAAGCCAGTGGCCTGAAGTTCTTGCCGCGGATGAATATCCAGTACCCGACGACTAAGCACGGACAGATCTACATTCCCGCCGTCAATAAGATGATCTGTGCTGCCACTGTAGCCATCGTCATCTGCTTTCAAACTTCTGAGCATATGGAAGCTGCCTACGGGTTATCTATCACCGTTACCATGCTCATGACCACCCTACTTTTATTTGAATACCTAGGCATTAGAAAGCATCCATTAATACTGCGACTCGGCTTTTTAATTGTCTTTGGCTTCATTGAGGGGATGTTTTTGATTTCCAGCTTGACCAAGTTCATGCGTGGGGGCTATGTTACCGTCCTAATTGCTGGTTTCATTGGCATAATCATGTTCATCTGGTACTTCGGTAACAAGGTGCGTGACAAGCATGAGGGCGCTAAAACCTACGTCCGCCTTGATGAATACACCGACATGCTCACCGACCTGAGCCACGATGACGACTATCCGGTCTATGCTACCAACTTGGTTTACATGGCCCCGGTCAAGTACAACAAGTTCATCAAGCGCGAGATTCTCTACTCGATTCTTGATAAGCGGCCCAAGCGGGCCAGTGCTTACTGGTTTGTCACCGTCAATATCACCAATGAACCGTTTACGGCCCGCTACGCCGTCAACACGTACGACACCAAGAACGTCATTAACGTGCAGCTTTTCTTGGGCTTCAAAAAACAAACCAGCGTGAACGTCTACTTGCGGCAAATTGTTCAAGACCTGATCAAAGACGGCACAATCGAGGCGCAGCCACAGGAATACACGACTACGCCGGGCCGCCAGGTCGGCGATTTCTCCTTTGTTCTGGTGAACGATGTGGTTAGTCCCTTGACCAGGCTCAAGGGCTTCGAAAAGTGGATGCTTACGGCCCGTGTCTGGTTGCAAAACCTCTCTTCTAACCCGGCTTCCTGGTTTGGTCTAGAATACACGGACACTGTGATTGAGCGGGTGCCACTGATTCTAGGCAGACCGCACCGCAACCTGCGTATCAAGCGGGTTGCACCCAAGGATTATTCCCACCTAAAGGACGAAGAAAAGGATTAATATTTTGACAAACTAAAGGTGATACCCGTGCGAGCGGTGGAAATGCCGTTTTCGTCCCCTCGCCCTCGCGCTAAAAAGGCATTGCTATAGGTTGTGCTAACTCCCTATGGCAGTGCCTTTCTTGTATAAGCTCATTCAACCGCGAAAAATTTAACACGGACAAAAAAGACCGATTCCATAACTTGCGAAAGTTGTTGGGACTGGTCTATTTTGTTTGTCTGGGGCTGATACTCATTTTGATGCAAAGACGTCTGTCAAAGTCAAGACGACCCCGTAAAGCTGCAAAACGATGCTAAAACTATAATAATTAAATCAGCCAAGAGCAATAATGCCATTTTTTAGTAGCGCCTCTTGCGGAACACTAGATAGCCGAGGATAAAGAAGATGGCAATATAAACCAGTGAGCCACTGAGAATCTGGATGTTATTCAGGTGCGTGGTTTCGACATACATGGAATAATTGCCAAACTGTCTAGTCAAGTCCAGCATGTTCAGCGGATTCCACCTCATTACATTGACAAACCTATTTGAATTCAGCAAATTGCTAGAAACCGTTTGCCCCATAAACACAAACAGGAAACTGACGGTAACAACAATTGCATTGCTGCTAATCAGGCAGGATAGCAGGAACACGAGCGTGATGATTAGCATTGTTGTTACCAAGTCAATCGCAGTTGCCGCGAGCATGTTTTCCCATACCGGTCGGCCGTATAAATAGATTGTCGTCCACTTAACGGATGAACTAAACAGCGTGTAGTGCAGCAGCACAGTGTACATTATTGCCAGCAGGTGTAAAAAGACGTCATAGAGAAACAGCACAACGTACTTTGACAAGTAAACGTCAACCTTGTTTGACGCCTTGTACAATAGAGTCAAAATCGCGTTATTCTGAAATTCCATGGAAAAGGTAGTCGCACCAACCACGACTAGGATAAACATGATCCAATCGGGTGCGTCAAAGCAAAGTGCCAGCAACAGTTTGTTTTCCTTAGCGCCCAGTGCGTACCCGGCAATAATCATCAGTGCAAGCAAAATAATGGGTGCAATCCAGGCAATCTTTTTGTGGCGCAGTTTATAAAATTCTTGTTTAATACTGTAAAGCATATTTTATATTTTCCCTTCTGCAATCTAAACTCTGCGGTGCTTAAACATATAGTAGCCTAGCGCTGCAAACAGAATACCGTAAATAAGCGTAGCTATAACTAGCTGGACATCAGTCAAGTTGGACTTAAGGCTAAGTGAACTTCTGGTTAACTGTTGGGAGATAAAAATCATATTAAGCGGGTTCCACTTGATGATTCCAATCTGGGAGGGCAAGACCGCCATCAGACCACTAGAAAGACTGGCGCCGAAAAAAGCTAAAGCCAAGCCAACACAGATTACCACCGCGTTGACCTTAACCAACATGATGAGCATGAAAGACAAGCCCACGATGAAGAAGGAGTAGATTACTGCACCGCACATATTGAGCAGCAGGTCAACCCACAGGGCATGCCCCATGAAGACAGCAGTCCAACTGAATGCGCCCGGCACGAGTAGCCAATTTAATATCAGGGTGAAGAGGCTAGCGGCTATTACCAGTACGATACCATAAGCAAAAACAACAAGGAACTTGGCCAGGTAGATCTTCAGCTTGCTCGAATTCTTGTACATCAGCGTGATAATCGTATTATTACTGTACTCCATAGCAAAGAAGGCCGAACCAACTGCAATCAGAATAATAGGTATCCACTCAATTGAACCAAAGCCAAAGGCCAGCGTAGATTTGGTAATGTTGGCCGTCAGAGAACTGTAGACCATCAAGACCAGCATGGTTAATATCCCATACAGGGCGATTTTTTCGTGGTAAAACTTATAGATTTCTTCTCTGAGACTAGCGCCCATCATCCTTACCTCTTTCCCGGTCTAGAATGTTAACGACAATTTCCTCAAAGTTAGCCTCCAGCGGCAGCATTTCCTGCAGGTGCACGTTGTTTTCAAAAAGAACGTCCTGAATGGCAAAGATATTCTTCTTATCCACAATAAGATAATTGTCTTTAGACGTCACCGCAATCTTCTGCTTCTGCAGCATCTGCAGTGCTCGACCATTATCTTCCGTAATCACTTTGTATTTTTGACGGCTTACCCGGTTAAATTCATCCGTTGGCTGGTTGACAATGACCTTGCCTGCCGTAATCAGCACCACCTGAGTCATTACCTTCTGCAATTCGCTTAGAACGTGACTCGAAATAAGAAAGGCTGTTCCTTGATCGGCATAACGCTTGATCAACTTGCGCACACCAATGGTGGCCTCGATATCTAGTCCATTCATCGGTTCATCGAGAATTACCAGTTGGGGCTGGTTGAGCAGCGCAATCGCAATCCCCAGCTTCTGCTTCATGCCTAGGGAATAGCCCTTAGCCTTTGTATTAATATAGGAATCCATCTGCAGGGTTGCAACAAGCTGGGCCATGTCGCGTTGGTCGCGGGCATATAGTTCCAGGTTCTGTCTGCCCGTCAAGAACGGATAAATAGCTGGGTGCTCAATCAGGGCCCCCACCCGCTTCAAGGCCTTGTGTTTGGTCTCCGTGACACGGCTTTTGTCCACCGTGATACTACCCGTGAACTTGGTCAGGCCCAAGATGGTCTTCATAATGGTTGTTTTGCCCGCTCCGTTGGGTCCGATTAAGCCCACGACCTCGCCCGGTTCAATTGCAAAAGAAGCGTCCTTAATAATTTGCGTCTTACCGATATATGTATTGATATGGTCAATTTTCAGCATAGCATTGTTTTTCATGATTCACCTTCAATAGTTAAAAAACACAAATACTTACTATCTAATATGATTGTACTAGAATTGTATTACACCATAACTGTAGACGATAATAATTAGTTTGTCAATATTCTTAATAAAACGATGAGAACGCTTTCTGCACAAAAAAAGGAACCTCTCTCTTACGTGAGAAAGTTCCTTTCTAATTTTAACTGCTAATTTTTTTACCAGATGTCAACGCGCTTGTCGGGATCTAGCCACATGCCATCGCCCGGCTTCACGTCAAAGGCCGTATAGAAGTCGTCCTGGCACTGCGACTGCACGTTGGCCCGCAGCGGGCCCGGCGCGTGCACGTCAATGGCCGTCTGCGCCTTGATCGACTCGGTCAGCTGCTTGTTGGCCCAGATGCGGGCGAAGTTTTCAAACAGCTTCTTCAAGTCGTCGTGCTCATTCTTGGCGGCCTCGACCGCAGCGGTCAACCCGCCCTGGTCGGCGATGTTCTCGGACACAATCTGCTTGCCGTTCAATTTCACCGGACCATATTCAATCCCGTCAAAGAGGTCGATCTCGGCCTGTGTGCGCTTTTTGAACTCGGCAAAGTCCTCGTCGGTCCACCAGTTCTTCATGTTGCCGAGCTCATCGAACTGAGCCCCATTGTTATCGAAAGCGTGGGAAACCTCATGCGCAATTACCGTGCCGATGCCGCCAAAGTTGGTTGCACGGTCCTGCTTCAAGTCGTAGAACGGTGCCTGCAAAATGGCTGCCGGGAAGGTCAGGTCGTTTCTCTGCGGGTCATAGCAGGCATTCACCAGGTTGCCTGGCATTGCCCAGACCGTCCGGTCAACTTCCTTGTGCAGCTGCTCAATGTTGTACTTCTGCTCTTCGATGCCAAAGGCCCGGTCGTTAGCGTACAGGCTACCACCCGCGCTAGCTGGAATAACCTTCAGGCGGTTGTAGATTTCCTCAATCTTGTCCGGATAGCCGATCTTGAGGACCAGGGCCTCGAGCTTGACAACGGCCTGCTTCTTGGTTGCCTCGGACAGCCAGCTGTTATTCTGCAGACGCTTTTTATAAACGTCAAGCATCCGGTTAATCATATCTTCAACGTCCTGCTTGGCATCAGCGCCAAAGTAGGTCTTGCCGTAGTACACGCCGATTACTTCACTGAAACTGTCATTGGCAATGTGATAAGCCTGTTTTTCGCCACTCGACAATTCAGGCTGGCCGTACAGGGCGTGGCTGAACGGAAAAGCGGCCTCGCGGAATTCCTGTGACAAGTCGGAAGCGGCACCGTTAATGAAGTTGACCAGCATCCAGCCCTTGATTTCATCAAAGTTAGCAGGGGTGATGATCTCATTGATGTGGTCAAGGTAGCGCGGTTCGCCCACGATGATGCGATCTGGTTCCTCGCCAATTACTTTATTCAGATAATCCTGAATCTTGAAGTCCTTAAACTTAGCTTCAAAGTCAGCCACTTTCATCGGGTTGTAACTGGCAGGATAGTCAGCCCACTCTTCCGTCGACTTGACTACCTTAGCCAGCTTGGCATCGAACTTGATTGCATCTTCAGCATATTTTGCGGCATGCTCTTCATCAACTCCCGCCATGGTCAAAAGCTTGACCGACTGCTTCTGCAGAATAGCCAATAATTTAGGCGCATCGGCAGTCTGATAAGAGGTTGTGTCCGGCAAGTAGGTCCCGGGACCGGCAAAGGACAAGACGTTGACCTTGGTATTCTTCATGTCCGGTTCCACGCTGAATGAGAACGGCATCGAAGCAAAAGTTGCAAGATTCGGCGCCCGCAGGTTGTAATCAGCAAAGTCCTTGATGCCCTCCAGCATCTCGAGGTCGGCCTTGATTGGTTCCGCACCATCGCGATTGCGCTTCTCGAAGTCGCTGGCCAATTTGTAGAGCTTCACCGCTTTATCTAGGTTGGGAACAGCAGGCACGGGCTTTTTACCCGCCGCAAAATCAGCGAAGTCCTGCATCAAATGCTTCTCCACGTTGACGTCAATCCCGTCAAAAGAAGCCATTCGCGACCGGTCGGAAGGAATTGTTGTTGTTTCTATCCACTCGGAATTGACGGCCAGGTACAAGTTGTCCTGTGGTCTGGTTCCTAATTTGGGTGCAATGATATCGCCACTGCCGCCCCGAACTGCAATATTTTTTCTCATTTGGAGGATCCTTTCAATTTTTAAACAGACATTAAAATTAAGCTAAATTAATATTATCATTATAATTATACATCAGATATTAAAAAGCCTTTACAAAATTATTTAAACAGCGTGATATGCTGGCGCAGCTTGGCATGCAAGGGCAGCAGTAAGATAATCATCAAAAAGATGCCCACTGCTGCAACCATGAAGAACGGAATGTAGCCGGCGCGGTCAATCACCAGCCCACCGAAGAGCGGCCCAAAGGCCTGTCCGATACCGCGGGCCACGTTGATCTCGCCCTGATACTTACCCTTGCTGGTGGCCGGTGACAAGTCGTTGATATAGGCGGGCACCGCCGGAAAGGCCGTCCCCTCGCCCAGCGTCAAGATAAGCATGGACAGCGCAAAGTGGCCAAAGTCACGGGCAAAGATCAAGGTAGCAAAGGAGACAGCGAACATCAGTGTCCCGAAGATGATCTGCTGAAAAAGGTTTTTAAAAATATGCGGGAACCGAGCCAAAATCACCTGCACAATCACGATAATCGCACCATTAAGCGTCCACAGTAGGCTATACATGTGAAAGGGAATACCAAGTGACACCATGTAAACGGAAAGGTTCGACTCCCAGTTCATGTACATTAGCCATGTTACCGCCAGTGAAATCAAAAAGCCCACCATCAACATGACGTTGTACTTGGGCATTGGCTGGGCCTGCTGCTTCTTACCGGTTGCGGCCCTTTGGGCCTGGCGCCGCCGGTGGAAGGCCCCAATTGGCTTGTAGTGCAGTAGGGCGTTGATCCAGGCAATCGCAAACAATGAAGCCGCCAAAATGAACAAAAAGACAATTGAAAAGTCGTATAGGTACCCGACCAGCAGCGTGCCCGTTACCGTACCAACGTTTTGAGCAAAGTAAATCAAGTTAAAAACATACCGGCCCGGATACTTGCGTAGACTAGTCGCAATCGAGTTGATCATGGTCGCATCCCAGCCACTGAGAAAGCCAGTAATGGTCAGCCACACCCAGTAGGCGGGCCAGCCATGGAAGAAGGCCATCATAAATAAGACCACGGCATCGAGCCCTAGTCCAAGAACAATCAGCGGGTATGGATTGCAGCGGTCATACAATCGGCCGGCCGCAAACGATCCCAGCACGTTGCTGGCGCAGTTGCAAAAGAGCACCACGCCGATAACAGAAAGACTGATGTGTAACTCTTTATTCAAATAAACGGAGGTCAAGGGCCAAACAAAACTCGACCCAATCCACGTTAGCAATTCCCCTAGCAGCAGCCAGCGCAGCTTGATTTCCATTTCATTATTTGATCCATGTTTGATTCTCATTTAATCAGTCCTTTCTATTAGACTACAACTACCAGTTTAGCAAGAAGTGCAAAAAAAGAACACCCCGAACTCTCAGAGTGCTCGATAGTAGTTAGATATAAGCTAAAGGAGCACTTCACTACTTCAGCTTGGTCTTCGTCAAACTATATCACTCTTATTTTTAAGATCCAATCAGCTTTCAATCCTTCAAATTATGCTGGTATGTAGGCAAGCCAAGAAAGTAACGTATGTTGACGCTTGCAGCTTTTATTTTTCCGAAAAATTTTCGAATCTGTTCTAGCCTCAGTACCTTTTCTTCACCCAATAAACGTTTTCCTGTTTAAAATCGCCGAAACGTACTTTTAGCTTCTCTTCTAACCTGTTTGCGATTTCCATCGTCTCTCAGTATATTTGCTGCTGAAGAAGTATGAAATATTCTTAACTTGCTTGAACAGTCTAACATAAGAGCCTCCTGGTTCAGTGATAATCCTCAATTTCCCGAATTTTAATTAATGTGGTTCTCTCTTTATCAGTCGAGCGCTTATCCATACCAAAAAAGATGATGTGCACTTTTTAATGCAAATCATCTTTTCTATCTGTTAGAATACCTTACTTAGCAGCCTATTTAATTGTTTTTCCTACTTAAAGTTAGCAGCTTTCACATACGTATTTTGTGCAATGATATAGTACTTGATCTTTTTAATTGTTACTGGATTGCCATAAGTTTTGACGAAACGGTTCTTCTTAAACATCCTCTGGCCCAGATGGTTGCCATAACGACCATAAGCGTAGGCGTTGTGCTTGAGCCATTTGTTCTGGGCATCGATATTGGCTGCTGCAACGTACAAGCCATCGGGCAATTCGTAATAATTCTGGTCGCTAATGACGCACTTGCCTGTAGTCCTGACAACCGAACCGGCTGCTAGAATCACACCATTGGCCCGGTTGCCATGCTTGTTGTACAAATAGGCGTTATGCATGATTACTTTTTCTACCAGCTTTTCATTAACTAGCATACCGTTTACACTAGAGCCATTGTCTCCACGTGCTGCTAACGCAATATTGGCAGCCTTAATGAAGCGGTTAAGCGCAATGACGAAGTACTTATGACCACGAATTGTTAGCGCGTTGCCATAGGTCTCAACAGTATCGCCTTTATGCAATAATCGTGCTTGCTTTACCCGCTTGCCGTATCTATTGTAAACAAAGGCATTATGATTGAGCTTCCGTTTAGCTGCATCAACGTTGCCAGCATCAACGTAATACTTTTTATTGTTGGCGCCTTGATCAATCAAAACATAGCAGGTTCTGCCATCAACCTTTTCCTTGCCATAGGTTATTAAAACTGAAGTAAACTTGAGCGTCACTTTATTGGCTCGTTGGCCTTGCTCATCATATAGATAAGCATTATGCATCAACGTTACTTCTTGCGCAACTGTTGGATTAACCGGCTTCGCGTTACCAGGCTGGTCGCTACCTGTCACTACTGATGTAGTACAGCCAGGGTTTGTCGGATTTGTTGGGTTTGTTGGGTTCGTTGGATTCGTCGGATTTGTTGGATTTGTTGGGTTCGTCGGGTTCGTCGGGTTCGTTGGATTCGTCGGATTTGTTGGATTTGTTGGGTTCGTCGGGTTCGTCGGATTCGTCGGATTTGTTGGGTTCGTTGGGTTTGTTGGGTTCGTCGGATTTGTTGGGTTCGTCGGGTTCGTCGGATTTGTTGGATTTGTTGGGTTCGTCGGGTTCGTTGGGTTTGTTGGGTTCGTCGGATTTGTTGGGTTTGTTGGGTTCGTCGGATTTGTTGGGTTCGTCGGGTTCGTCGGATTTGTTGGGTTTGTTGGGTTCGTTGGATTTGTTGGGTTCGTTGGATTTGTTGGGTTCGTCGGATTTGTTGGGTTTGTTGGGTTCGTTGGATTTGTTGGGTTAACTGGAGCTGGTCCATTCTTAATGCAAACATAGGTACCAGCTTTAGAAGCATCATAGTTCTTCATAAGATCCATTGAGCTCCACCCATTAGGCTGTGTGATTTCTGGATGCTCTTCATTAAACCAAATGCGATTATCATTTTTAAGATATGGATAATCATTGGTTTTAACAGAAAGGTTAAGCCCAGTGCCATTGATTTTACAATCTTTTCCAAGCTTAAGGGTATTTAAACTGGACAGATCCTCCAGCATTTCACTTACTGATGCATCTGTAAGTTGCAGCATTTTAAAATTGCTTAAATCCAAGCTCGTTAACTTAGTACAATCTGAAAACATGTACATCATGCCTTTGATCACTTTACTTGTGTCAAAACTCGTTAAATTTAAACTAGTTAAATTAGTACAGCCACTAAACATTCCTGACATATTAGTCACGTTGGAAGTGTCAAAGTTGCTGATATTTAAACTTAATAAATTACTACATTCCAAAAACATGGCCGCCATATCAGTTACCCTAGAAGTGTCAAAGTTGCTGATATTTAAGCTTGTTAAGTTTCCACACTCCTGAAACATTTCTGACATATTTTCAACATTGGTTGTATCAAAGTGACTGACGTTCACATCTGTCAACTCGCCACATGCAGTAAACATGCTCGACATGTCAGTTACTTTTTGTGTATCAAAGTGACTCACATCCAAGCTTGTTAATTTCATACAGCCTTCAAACATATCAGCCATATTGGTCACCTTACCCGTGTCAAAGTGACTCACATCCAAGCTTGT
Source organism: Lactobacillus sp. CA30L (assembly GCF_059900845.1). Classification (NCBI taxonomy): domain Bacteria; kingdom Bacillati; phylum Bacillota; class Bacilli; order Lactobacillales; family Lactobacillaceae; genus Lactobacillus; species Lactobacillus sp. CA30L. The sequence continues at coordinate 248,795 of NZ_JBWXGB010000003.1, read as the reverse complement.
TAATCTCATACAGCCTTCAAACATCCTCTTCATGTCAGTCACTTTGCTGGTATCAAAGTGGCTCACATCCAAACTTGTTAAATGCCCACAGCCTTCAAACATGGTACTCATATTGGTCACGTTGCTAGTATTAAAGTGTCCTACATCTAAGCTCATTAAATTGTAGCAGTCAGAGAACATATTTTCCATACTTGTTACTTTTGAAGTATCAAAGCGGCTCACATCTAAACTTATTAGGTGTTCACTGCTTGCAAACATTTTTGACATATTTAACACATTGCTGGTATTAAAATGGCTCAAATCCAAATTGGTTAGCGTTATACAGCCTTCAAACATGGCATTCATATCTTTCACATTGCTAGTATTAAAGCTACTTAAATCCAGACTTGATAGATCAAAACAGGCGGAAAACATATTTGACATATCAGTCACTTTGCTGGTATCAAAGCCGCCTACGTCCAGGCTTCGTAACTTTGTACAATCGGAAAACATATTTGACATATTGATCACTTTAGCTGTATCAAAATGGCTCACATCTAAACTTATTAAGTTAGTACAACCTATAAACATTCCAAACATGTTTTCGACATTGCTTGTGTCAAAGTGACTAATGTCTAAACTTGCTAAGTTACTACAATTTTCAAACATAGTAACCATCATTGTCACCTTACTCGTGTTAAAGTGACTCACATCTAAACTTGTCAGTTTGGAACATGCAAAGAACATTTCTGACATGTTTTCAACATTGCTTGTGTCAAAGTGGCTAACATCCAAACTTGTTAAATGCCAACAGCTTTCAAACATGGTACTCATATTGGTCACGTTGCTAGTATTAAAGTGGCTAACATCTAGATTTGTCAAATTAAAACAACTCCAAAACATACCCATCATATTCTTAACTTTACTAGTATCAAAGTGACTCACATCCAAACTTGTTAAGCTTGAGCAAGTATCAAATAGTTGTTGCATGTTTGTTACATTAGTCGTATTAAACTGACTCACATCTAAATTCGTTAATTTACCACAAAACTTAAACATGCACATCATATTAGTCACTTTGCTGGTATCAAAATGACTCACATCTAAACTTGTCAAATCCCTTCCTGAATATACAGTTGATGCAAACATGTAACTCATGTCACTAATCTGAGAAGTATTTAAGTTACTGAGGTTATTAATACTTGTTACCTTATCAAGATTACTAAACAGTCCCTTCGCTGATCCTTTAATTATTAATGAGCTTGTTAGCTCTATCTTCCCAACGCTATTAGCACTTTCCAAATCAGTAACTTTGCCCGCATTAATGTAATCAGCGAGGCTAACATTGTAATTACCTAACGTATTATCAACTTCTCCTCCGGCTATCGTTAACGTTTGATTCGTGCTATCATATGACAACATATTGCCCCAATTATATAATTCCTGCCCTTCCTGGTCCGTATCACGGGGAGTCAATTTGCCTTTTTTAGTTTTTTTATTGATATCTGGCTGCTTTTCATCAGCTATTGCATCTGGAATTTGACTATCTTTTGCGGCACTGTCCGGCTTTAATGCAGCATCAGCCGTAACTTGACTACTTACATTATCGTTTTCATTATCTGATATATCCACACTGATAATAGCAGTATCCGCATTCATATCTTGTTTCTGGACATGCAGATTGTTTTGAACAGTCCCACCGTCTTTCAAGCTGTCAGCTTTTACTGTGGTCTGATCGTACGCATTCATCAGGCTCAAGGCTGTAGCTGCAAAACTGCTGACTAAGATTTTCTTGCCGCTATTAAGCATCAATTTTGTTTTTTTCATCTATTCTTATCCTTCTTTGTTATAATTTTTATGATATCATCTAATAAAATAATATGATGTTATCTAATATAATAGCCTTTATTATAGATTTAAATACAAAAAAGAACAATTTATTTTTTTGAAAAAGTAATCAAAAAATAAAGATTTAGATTATTAGTTATTTAATTAATCTACTTCGAATGTGCCATTTTATAGTGTTCGTGCTTGCTAGAATATAAAGTTCCGGATGTAGTTCATTAATACGCAATCAAACCTCTCCATACCAAAAAGATGATCTGCACTTTGATGTGAACCCCAAATTAGGACAGTTTAATAAATTCTAGCTGAGGACTAACTCCCGATATTCAGAAGGAGTCCGTCCTCTTAGTTTTGCTTTGATTCTTTTGGCATTGTAGTAGTCAATATACTTTCTGATTGCTTCTTCCAGTACCGGGTGCTTGTGCCAGGCCTGTCTTAACGTGTCCATGGTCTGCTTAAGGTTGGGACTGCGCGACAAGTGCGGCAGGTTGGGATTGACATTAATAACATCAAGAATAAAAGTTACGCTGACTTTAAGTTCACGCCTCAGCTCTGTAACTGCCCGGGCTATTTCCGCGACTTGCGGTTCTTGGTCCGCTGGTCGACTAAGGCGCTCAATTTTTTTACGAATTCGTTCTCGACGGTCAGCTTCAAGTTCTGCTGGCGTAAGCGTTCGTTTTCTTGTTTGATTAGCTGTTCTCTTTTGGTCATGGGGGTCGTAGTCCTCTCTGTTTGATAACGACATTATACCCATTTTCGCGGTATTGACGCAGTCAATTGACCAACATTCCAGAACCTTTCAGTCCCAGATCAAGCGCTACTTGATAAGCCGCTTCGCCTTTGACCAGCACCCACCTAATGGCCTGCTCCTTAAAGTCAGCAGAATGGCTTGTATAGGGGTTAGGGGCGGTCAAGAATGGTTGTACCATAACGATTAATGAGAGCCAAGAGATAATTAATCCTGGATGGAGTAACCTGATAGCGGCGACTCAATTCTTTAGGATCGATGCCACAATTATGCCAAAGATGAAAGATTTCAATTTTGTCCTGTTTAGATAATTTAGACATAAAAATACGACCCCCGAAATTGTCTTAATTTCGGGGGTCGTATCACTTTTTAATGCAAATCATCTTTTTATTTTTTGAAATTTTTAGTCGAAGAACTGGCCCTTGTTAACCTGGTAGTACTGCTTATAACGCGCGTAGTAATTGTGGAACATATACTTCATGAGCAGCCAGCGCTTGAAGTTGCGGTCGCCATCGTAAAAGACCGTCGTACCGTAACGGCCCTCATGCACCAGCTCTTCCGCCATCCGTTTGGCATCATTGTCTTTAGCATACTGCTTGAAGACCTTCACGGGGATGCCGAGCCATAGGACGTGCTGGGACTTCAATTTGTTGCCGTAGACCGTTTTCGTTTCCTGCAAGGAATCGTAGACGTAGTCATCCACGTACCACTTAGCCAAGTTATAGCCGTTCAGGGTGACGTAGAAGCTCGAGCGGCCCTGGCGCAGGTTGATTTCGAAGAACTTGTACTTACCATCGCGGACATCGTACTTGATGTCGAAGTTGGCCATCCCCACGTAGTTTAATTTTTCTAAAAAGGCCTCGACTTGTTCGTACAGCTTTTCATCATATTCGGGCAAAATCGCCATGTAATTGCCAATCGACTGTGGCGTTGGGTCCTCTAACAAGGGATGCCCCATGCACATCATCTTGATGTGATGGTTTTTGTCGACGTACGCATTTAGAACGCGCATGTTGGAATCATCGCCGGGAATGAAGTCCTGCAGGATCAGGTCGGCTTCGTAACCGTTAGTGTAGATCTTGCCCACAATATCGCGCAATTCAGCTTCGTTATGAATGGTGAACGCCTTTTTGCGCCCCTCAAAGTGAACGTCAAGCCACGACACCGGATCTTCCGGCTTGAGCTCGAGCGGATAGCCGAAGGGCAGTTCCAGGTAGTTTTCCGCCTGGTAATCGGCTTTCGTCACAATCTTGGTTTGCGGATAAGGCAGGCCGTATTCCTCTGCAATCTGGTAGAAGCCCTCTTTGGAAATCAGCTTTTCCAGGAGGTCGTACTCAATGTAGGGCACGACAAAGACTTCCTCCAGCTCCTTCTTATGCTTGGATAAGAGCTCGGCATAGCCATCCCCGCACGCAATCAGCAGTACTGGCTCCTGGTGGCCGCGGTAGAGTTTCATCTGCTCACGCATGACCTCAATAAAGGTCGGATCTTCGCTGAAGCCCTGGTGCAATTCAACGTGGACGATCTTGGAATAACGCGTGGCCGCCAGCTGGCTGTCAGCGAGGGCCTTAACCCGGATTCCATACTCCTCGTTGAAAGAACGCGCCATGCCGTAAACGTTAATGTCGCTGCCGAGTAAAATCGGCGTAAATTGTGGATTCATATAAAATTGCTCCTATTAAACCAGCTTGCCCTGTTCAATCAGGCTAGCCACTTCTGGTTGCACGTGCTGGTACTTGGCCACTGTTTTTTCATAGTCAACAAAAAACAGTTGGTACCAGACGAGGAAAGTATAGATCGTCCATACCTGCCGGCGGTGCGAGCCGTCGCCCTGGTAATTCTCATCAAGCAGCTGCAGAATCTTGTCCTGTTCAAAAATGTCCTGGACAAAGTCCGCGCTGAAGAGCTCCCTAACCTGCTTGTAAAAGCGCGGTTCCTGGAGCCACTCCTTGATCGGCGTTGGAAAGCCTAGCTTGGGCCGCTTTGCCCACTCATCCGGCAGCACTTTTTCCGCTGCCTTGCGGAGTGCGTACTTGGTATCGTATTTATTGACCAGGTAGTCGGTTGGAATAGAATTGGCGCGCTCGGCAATTTTCTTATCCAGGTAAGGCACACGCAGCTCCAGCGAATGCGCCATTGAAATCTTGTCCGCCTTCTGTTCAATGTCATTGACCATAAAGTGGTGCAGGTCAATGTACTGCATCTGCCGAACGTTGTCGAGGTTCTTGACTTTCTTGAAGTCGCTTTGGTAAATCCCGTTGACGGTCAACTTGTTGCGGTAGGACGGCTTCAGAATACTGTTCGCATCGCTTGCACTAAAGATTGTGGGGTAATCCATATCGTAGATCACGGACTGACCCACGTAAAATTCACTCGGTTCAGCCAGGTTGGTGTACAAGTGCACCTTGCCCGGAAAGTTCGGCATCTTCTTGATCGTGCGGGCCAGCTTCACCTTCGTTTTCTTCGGCAATTTTTTGCACTGCGACGTAAAGGCCTTGATCACGCTGTTGTGCGTGTGCATCCCGTAGTTGACGTAGCCGGCGAACAATTCGTCCGCACCCTCGCCCGATAATGCCACCGTGACGTGCTTGCGTGCCAGTTTGCACAAGTACCAGAGCGGAATAATCGAGGGGTTGGCATCGGGCTCGTCCATGTGGTACTGCATTTCCGCAAAGTCGCGCATGGCATCGTCCGCCTTCACCTTGTCCGCAAAAAACTTCCAGCCCTTGATATCCGCTAACGCCTTGGCCTTCGAGGCTTCATCATAGGTTGCATCGTCAAAGGAGATGGAAAAAACGTCGTCCGGGTTCAGGATGCTGGTAATGTAGCTTGAATCAACCCCTTCCGACAAGAAAGCGCCGACGGGTACGTCCGCGTTGTGATAAAGCTTGACCGTTTCCTGCAGGTCTTCGTCGATCCGGTTGACGGTCTCTTCAAAGCTCAAGGTATTCGCCTTATATTCTGCATCCCAGTACTGGTGGGTCGTCATCTCGCCGTTTTTAAATTCAAACCAGTGCCCGGCCGGGAAGCGGTGGATCCCCTTAAAGAAGGTCTCGCCCAGGTCGTTGTACTGGTTCATCAAATACGGCTTAACGGCAGCTGTGTTCAGTCTGCGCTTGAAGCCCGGAAAGGCCAGAAAGCTCTTGATTTCCGATCCCATGATCAGGTGGCCGTTGCTATTAGCATAATAGAGCGGCTTAATGCCAAAGAAGTCGCGCGCACCATACATTGTCTGGGTATTGTCATCCCAGATAATGAAGGCAAACATGCCGCGGACACGCTTGAGCAGCCCGTCCATGCCCCATTCCTCATAACCATGCAGCAGCACCTCGGTATCTGCCTTGGTGGTAAAGGTGTGACCCGCCGCAATCAGCTCTTTGCGCAGTGGCTTAAAGTTATAAATTTCACCATTAAAAATAATTGCTCGGGTTTGGTCTTCGTTGTAAATTGGCTGGCTGCCCCCGCGCAGGTCAATAATCGATAACCGTCTAAACCCGAGAGCGACCTTGTCGTTGGTATAATAGCCGTCTGAATCAGGACCCCGGTGCTTGATTGTTGCCATCATTTTACCGATAGCGGCCTGTTTATCATTTATTTCTGGATTATAAAATGCTACAATTCCGCACATAGCTTATCTTTCCCTTAATAGTTTTTGGTTTAATTTTTGGTCTGATTAACTGTTCTATTATATGCTAAAAGACGGGCAATTACCAAACTGCCCGTCTTTTATTTTACTAAATATAAAAGATTCTGCGCTTGCTTGCCGCCCCGTAGCCGAAGGCCTGAATCAAGTGGCGGTGCAGGTCAACGTTGACGATGTAGCCGGCAAATTCGGTGTGGTGGTCAACCTGCCTGTTCCAGTTTTTGTTGTACTTGGTGGTCAAAATATGGTTGGGTCCCATCAAGGCCGAGCAGTTAAACAAGATATACTGAATGCCGTTGATCCGGTACTGGTCTTCACGGTGCCGGTGGCCGCAGAAGTAGGCGATGATCCGTGCGTCCTTGACGCCGGTAAAGTCGAAGTCATTGGCCAGGCGGAACTCCGGCGGAATGCCGCGAATGGAGTGCATCTGCCCCTTTTCCCCCTGGTTGAAGGCAACCAGCAATTCATGCAGCGAGCGGCCGTTGTACTTCAGGGCGTTTGTGCCCTTGCGGTTAATCGGATTGGCGTGGCTCATAAAAATGATGCGCTTATTGGACGACTGCTGCAGGATTTCGATGATTTCCTGCACCTGGTCCTCCCTAACGGCCAGCGTAATCTTTGCGTCGTATTTTTTCTGGCCCTGTGCATCCAAAATGTAGGGCAGATCCGAGGTGTTGACGGAAATAAAGCGCACGCGCCCCACGTCATAATAACAAACGCCGTGCTGACGCGAGATGTAGTGGATGCCCTGCTGATTATAGAGCGCCGGCCACATGATGCCCTCGAACTCGTTTTCGGGAAAGGACGCCTTCAAGTCGTGGCTTTCATCGTACTTATCATTTTCGTCGTGGTTGCCCTTGATCAGCATGCAAGGCACGCGGTCCGACTTAAAGGCGTTGCGCAGCTTGATTAATTCGCTCTCGCTGATGAAACCCGTATCGGAACCATCAATCCAGTCGCCTAGGTGGACCTTCAGGTCAAGCAGACCCGACTGGTCGAGGTAGGCAAACTCGTTAACATGCGTTAATCCATTCCAGCCGTAGAAGTCTGTACTGTTGCTGTCCTTGTAGTGCGTATCGGTAATCACGCTGACGTTGACCGCATCCGCACCCGTGCTGATATGGCTGTTAACGTTCTGGATAAAGCGGTCAAGGTATTCCTCAACGACATAGCGGCGCCCGGTTTTACGGTTGATAAAGGCGCGGTAGCGCATGAGGTCGGGATTGTACGCACGAACGTATTCTGGCGCCAATTTTTCCGTGCTCTCCGGGCTCAGTGCCTGGTGCAAAACGCCGTCTTCGTCCTTATAAACGGTCAGCGTATACGGCTTGCCGCCCGGCGTGTGCTGCTCGCCGTCAACCTGATATTCCCCCACGGTCTGGTAGTTCTGCATCGGGTCGAGCAGCCGCTCATTCTTATCAAACGGGTTGTGCGGCCGCACGCCACGCACCCGATTCACTAGACCTTTAGTATACTTAAAAACTCTCATAATTCTGCCTCGCGCAAAAGAAAAAGCCGGGCGCAGTGCCGCAGCTTTAATAATTATGCGTTATTTGCCAAAGCGTGCGCTGCTAGACCGATTGACAAAACCGCATCTTTAGACAATACTTCTTGTAAAACTTGGGGTGCAATTGCCTGGACCGCACCGATGACCTTCAGGCTGTAAGTAACAACGTGCAGGTCAACTGACTCATTGTAAAAGTCGTCCTCGTAAGGTTTTTCCAGATTATAAGTCAGGTTGATTTCGTTTTTGTCCGCGAAGCCATCCACGTGGTTAGTCAAAACCCGTTCCTGCAGCGCAGACAGTTTTGCATCCAGGTCTACCAGCGTCAATTTGTGATCGCTCTCGGTTTCGTAGTACTCCTCTTCGGTCATATTAAAATATTCCTTGACTGGCTTGTTTAAGACGTGCAGGCTATCAATCGCGCGGTAAACAGCCTCGGCATCAAAGTCTTTTTCCTTATTCAAAATGACCTCTTGATTTGCGGCCAAGTCATCGGCCAAAGTCATTATCTCTAACTTTTCCATGATATCCTCCTAAAGTTCATTCTATATTATACCAAAAAAGCCACTATTGCACTTTGCGGACCCAAAGTTTTTACTCTTTTATAAGATGGGGACAGGGCTTTAGCGCAAAGCCGGAATATTCGTTGCTTTTAGCGTATATTGACCCAATAAAAAAACAACGACATTCTTGCGTATTTAATAATGACAGGCGATTTTTATCAAAGGAGAAGGGCAATGGAGAAAAATACGCGCTGTGCTTGGGCAACTAAGGGCGACCAGCTGATGGAGCAGTACCACGACCACGAGTGGGGCAAACTGAACCTCGATGACCGCTACCTGTATGAGATGCTCGTTCTAGAATTGTTCCAGTCGGGCCTCAACTGGTCGATCATTCTGCACAAGCGGGCAAATTTTCGCCGGGCATTCAGAAACTTCCGTGCCGAAGAAGTCGCACAGATGACGGAAAATGACGTGGGCCAACTGCTGCAGGATCCTTCAATCATCCGCAACAGACGCAAAATTACGGCGGCAATCAAAAACGCACGGGCCATACTGATAGTTGAGGCCCGGTACGGCAGCTTTGCGCGCTACCTGCAGGAGTTTGTCAAGCGCCCGATTGTGCACCACCCGCAGGTCGATGACGACGTGCCGACCACGTGCCCGATTGCCCAGAAGATGGCCAGGCAAATAAAAAAGGACGGCTTCGTTTTTGTCGGCCCGGTGATTATCTACTCTTTTTTAGAGGGAATTGGCCTAGTCAATGACCACCTGGAAGGCTGCCCCTTCAAGTATCACGGCTAGGTCCGGCATTTACGTGCGGATACGATGGTTAACAGCCGTAATCAATACAAGAGCATCAAGCTATTTAGTAACCTGATACCCGTTCAAAATATTAACAAACTCTATCAACAGATTTTCAAATAGGACAAAATTATTCCAATTAATAAAAAGGACAGTTTCTCATTTATAAATTGAGTAATCATCTACTTTCTTTTACAGGAAATAGAATCTAGCTCAATGCTACTTGAGAATCTGTCCTTTTGAAGCCCTATAGGTAAAATATGACGAGTGTGAACAGAATAGACTTGCTGTTCCAAATAATTTAATTGTGCGTTTTTTAATATCTAGTACGTTAATTATTTACCTAAAGTCGCAATACTGGTTTTACCATAAATCGACTCCCAGTCGGAGGTAAAATCCGCAATTGCATCTGTAATAATATGCGTTTCCAGCCCATCCGCAATCAGTTCAGGTGCAATGGTTACGGCGTGTGCACCACCTGCAATTGCATTCGTAATTTGACTGACTGTATGGAAGCTGGCAGCGAGAATCTTGGTCGACCTATTATCATGACTAATGACCTCACTAAAGTTGCTAATGACTTTTTTCGCCTCAATATTATTGTTGGTCATGCGGTTATAATAAGGCGCAATGTAATCCACATCTGCGGCTATGGCCAGATACCCCTGCAACTCAGTATATATTGATGTTGCCGTAACTTTAACGCCTTCCCCTTTAAGAATTTTAATTGCTGCCAAGCCTGCTTGATTTACCGGTATTTTAACGTACACATCGCGGCCAAGTTCCGTCAAAATTGCGTGAGCATCATCAACTATGCCATCCGTTGTCGTTGCAACGACCTGAATGTGCAAGCTGCGGTCATCACCCAATAACCGTTTTATTTCACGCAAACGGCCAAAGAAGTCGCCTTTACCCTCCTTCTTCATGATAGACGGATTGGTAGTCACGCCCGTCAAGGGGATAATATCACGATATTTTTTAATTGCGGCAATATTTGCCGTATCTAGTAAAAATTCCACTGTAATTTCTCCTGGTAAACTAGAACCATGTTTATCATTATTTTACAATATTTTTAAGCATTTTGCCCACTTCTCCACCAGGATGAATTTTTAAGAATTCTTCCTTGGAATAGTGCTTATCCCTAGCAATAAGAACCGAAATAGAATCAAATACTGAAATAACAGCTAATGTACTTGATGTTGCCATCATATTGAAGTCATCCGATTCTTGGTCAACAATAACTTGTAAAATACAATTAGAATTTTGGCCCAAGTACGAAGCGGCTTTTTCAGTAACACCAATTATTTTTGCACCGCGATTTTTAATGATATCCACCAATTTGTTGATTTCTTCGGTTTCACCTCCTTTAGAAATCAGTATAACCAAATCATCAGTAGTGACAACGCCACTACCACCATGAGGTGCGTCAGCGGGTGACATGTATACTGCTGGTGCTTCAACAACATTAAGGGTATGAACGATTTTTTTGGCTCCCATGCCTGAAGTACCACAACCTGAAACAATGACTTTTCCTCTACAGCTTTTTATCAGGTTAAAAACTTCTAAGACCTGCTGATAATTTATATTATCAGCCACATATTTTAAGGTGTTTGCTTCCTTTATAATCACTTTTGCGAAATCCGCTGCCACTATTTGTTTTTCTGCCATAGCTATTCCTCCTTAACCCGTTTCTCAACTTCTTCATAAACTGCATCAGCATTCATACCAGTCAAAATCGGAACTGCAGAAATCACCTTGTCTTTGATATTGTCTGGCACTACGGTTGTTGTCAAAATAATGTCATAATCATTCAAACTGTTCATTTTATCACTGATGCTAGCATGAGAAACACTTACATTGCTACCTAAATTTTTTTGGTTCAGATAGTCCTTAACCCGATTTGCTACAACGGTTGAGGTTGCTATCCCAGTGCCACACATTACCAAAATTTTTTTCATGAATATAATCTCCTAACAAAATTGCTTTTTATATCTTATTCAGCGTTTAGCCTTTACGGACCGCTTTTCTTTTATTTAAATAGTACAAACCACCAAGAGAAATAAGTAAAATCAGTCCTGTTACAATCCACGGTAAATATTTCGCCCCCCAAACAAATATCAGTGTTGGCCATAAGCCACCTTCAATAAGCGACGTGATGCTTGATGCATGGCCAATATTAAAGTTCGCAGCCTGAGCCATTTTAGTAACCAGAGGAGCAATCCATGAAGTTATGTACAGAATACTGGTCATGTAAATAGCACCACCTACTACTGAGCGGACAATATTTCCGCCAAATACCGGTACCATCAAACAAACGGCAAATGGAATAGTTGAAAAATCACCAAACGGGATAGTCTTGTTACCTGGAAGGATTACGGCTAATAACAGCGTGATTGGAATCATTAACAGTGAAACTGCCAACACAGCCTGATCACCAACCGCTAAAGCTGAATCCATGCCAATGTACAATTCCCGACCGGGAAAACGCTTTTTGATAAAATCATTGGCAGCATCCGAAACCGGTGTTAAGCCTTCCATTAAGACTGAAACCATTTTAGGTAATAAAACCATGATGGCAGCTGTCTGAACGCCTAAGTTAAGAACCTTGCCCACATCGTAACCTGCTAAAACGCCAATAACTAAACCGATTATCAGGCCCATCACAGACGTTTCACCTAAAATACCGAAGCGCTTTTGAATCGTTTGTGGATTGGCCTTTAGTTTATTAAAGCCTGGAATTCGGTCAAACAGCCAATTTAACGGAAGTGCAATTAAGTACCCTGGAGCTGAAGTGCCGTGAGGAAAAGTAATGTTGGGAAAACCGTAATACTTATTTAAAACTGGCGCACTCAGGTCGCCCAGTAAATACAGCAGAGTTTGATACGCAAGCATTGAGAATACAGCTAGCGGAAAACTGCCAGAAATCCCATAAATCAGGCCAGCAACAAATGCAGCGTGCCAAAAATTCCAAATATCAATATTTAAAGTCTTAGTCAAACCAAACAAGAGCAGGAACAAGTCCAGTGCTATTCCAATTGGAATGGCTGAAATTCCCAGAATTGTTCCATAAGAAATGGCTGAAGCAGCCGGCCAACCTATATCAAGGGTAACCAAGGATAAACCGAAGCGTTTAACCATTACCTGGGCAGCCTTGCCCAACGTGTCTCCCAATAATCCGGTAACCAAGTTTAAGCCGATAAAACCAATGCCTACGGTTAACCCGGCAACAAATGATTTTTTAAAGCCTGCTCCTAGAACCATGGCAAAAATCGCAATAATTATCGGTAAAATTACGGGGGCTCCCCAATTAACTATTTCTTGTAAAACCTGTAACATTATTGTTCTCCTTCAATATAAAACCTTATAGACTTATTCACCTATAATGATCACGTTACATTTTCTTGATCTTTTGCGGTTTTGATCCCAATCAACAAAATAAACATACCCTACCGAGCCGGTCAAAATATTACCGTCCTTAACACCAAAAGTTTGGTTAGAACCAAATAGCGAACCCTTAATATGCGCATCACCATTTAAAATTGTGTTCTTTTCATTGGGATAGTTCTTATCAGTTTTTGACAACTCTTCAAGAAACTCTACGTGTTTTGGACCTGGGTACCGGTAATTTGCGTTTTCCGTATATTCACGTGGAATTATCTTGTCCAGAATGTTATTCAAATCAGCCTGTAAAAATTCATCTCCGTTAAAATCATGATCGTGTACGTATTCTTCAAATATTACCGAACAGGTTGTGTGCGCAGTCTGAATTAGGCACAGGCCATTTTTTATTCTGCTCGCTCTAACTGCTTCTTTTACCTGGTTCGTGATATTGACATACGTAACCCGCGCGTCAGTTTCAACTTTTACTTGTTCTTGGTATATCTTCATTTCATATCACCACTTCAATAGTTCTTCATGGGCTCAATCATTTCGATCAGCTTTTCTTCCCAATTATCCGCACAAACGATTCCACTGGTGCCACCCGTTCCATCCGCACCAAGCTGCAAAACCTTGCGGACATCTTCACCCGTGCTTACACCAGCCGCTTCCAGAACTAAAATGTTTGGATTAACCTCTTTAACTGCATGAACTGTATCAGTTACATAGTCATCACCGCTGGTCTTATTTGTCCCAATTAAACTGCTAGGCTCACAAATCATCATATTAGGTGCCAATTCAGCGATTGCTCTGCATTCCTCGACGCTATCGCCGCAAACTATGGTATAGAGACCCACTTCCTTAGCACGCTTGATTGTCTTGGCTAAAGCGGTTAAAGTAAGTGGATTTTCCGCGTGATTTAGCACAACAGCTTGAATGCCAGCACTCATAAGGCCTTCCGGCAATACGTGCCCCATTCCCCGGCCAGGAACTACTGAATCCATATGCTGCGCAGTTAGAATCAAGTGGCTCGTTACAGCCTTAATCGCTGGCAAATCGATCAGTGATCCCGTAAAGAAAACATCGATTTGGTATTTTTTTGCCAGCTTATCAGCAATTTTTGCTAATTCCACCAACTTTTCGCCATACAGGTAAACTTTAGGATTAACCATTAAAAAGGGCTTTTTTACTAATCTCATTTTTGCTCCTTCCTTAGTACGTATATTTTTCTGTTTCAAAAACATCGTAATAATGTTCGGCTAGTTCTTGCACCGCACGTGTCTGTGCAGCTAACAAGTCAAATTCTGCTGAGTATGTTTTTACCTGTGATGCATGCAAAGCAGCATTTGCTAGATCGGTGTAAATATTGATCTTGGCGATTCCACATTCAGCAGCCTGCTTCAAGTTGACATCTCCTGAAGAAGAGCCGCCATGACAAACAAGTGGTACTGGTACTGCATCACGCAATTCTTTAATTCTCGCAAAGTTCAATTTCGGCGTACCTTGCTTGTAGATTCCATGCGATGTGCCAATAGATACCGCAAGGGAGTCAACCTGGGTTTCCCTAACAAATTCTCCTGCAGCTTCAACTTCTGTATAAGTTGTACTGTCCTCAGAAGCGTTTGTCCCCACGTGACCAATCTCCGCTTCCACGACTACACCTAACTTGTGACAAAATTGAACTACATTCCTGGTAATTTGGACGTTATCACGGTATTTTTCATTAGATGCATCAATCATGACAGAGCTGAAGCCATGTGCTGCACCCCACTTAACTAGTTCTGGATCAGTACCATGGTCCAGGTGCAAGACAACAGGAACCTTGGCATTTTTACCGTAAAATTCGCCAAGATTGATAGCTTCTTCAATACTTAACTGTGAACCGTGCTTCTGCGCCCACGCCAGAATAACGGGAAGATTTTTGTTTTCCGCAGCTGCTACTTCAGCCTTGATGGAAAGATTGTCCCAAAAATTAAAATGCGGAAATGAAAAACCATTTTTTTTAGCTGTATTTAGAATATTTTTGGAAGAAATTAACATAGCTTGCTGTCTCCTTTTTTAATTAATTAACTTTAAAAATTCTTCTTCTGTAGTTGAATCCTTAATTTGCATCATCGTGTTGACATCGTTGAACATGTTCATTAAGTTCTTTAACATATCGAGCTGTTTATCGGGACTTTTGAGACACAGAATAAATATCAAAGTGACATTTACCTTGCTGTCCATATCACCCATTTGCTCAAATTCAACGGGTTCATTCAGTGAAATAAAGCCCAATTGTTCTTTTTTGACCTTGTCTGGATCGGTGTGTGGAATTGCGACTCCCAATCCGCCAGGGAGTGCCAAACCAGTAGGATATTGTTCCTCCCTTTTTAAAATAGCCGGCAAAAACTCTGTAGTTACAACACCCTTTTTTTCTAGTTCGTTAGCTAAAATAGTTAGTGCGCTATTTTTACTTTTTGCATCTTGTTGCTGCAAAATTACACGTTCACTAAATAATTCTCTATTGATATACAAATTTAATTACCTTCCTTACAAGAATTGATAGACCTCATTTTTCTTGGCGCCATTCATAATCTCCTTCGGTTCACATTCATAAAACTTTGAAAAGGCCTTAAACTGCTGATTGGCATGGTCAGGATTTACGCAGATAATCATCACCTTATTTATTTGATATATTTTTTTACTATACAGTGATTCCCATTTCCTCAAATCAGGTAGAAATAAGTACATACCAAAAGCTTGCTTTACTTTGTGCCCGTTTACATGGAGTACAATGGTCTTTTTACCAATATATGTGTCACCTATTTTTTCACGGTTAATTATTTTGCTTTTAATGTACCCAGGTAACAGGTATGGTGCCTTTTTTCTGATATATATTTCGGCAAGTTTCAGAATAGTAACGTCTTGTGCGGTAATAGCATAAAACTCACTTATAGATTGCATCTTTGATTTTCTCCTTATCCTGCTTACTGAGTATGGCACTTACCAACACATACTTATTTGACATACTTTTAGGTAACTCAACCGTTGAAATTATCAAATCTGTTTTTGCACTGCTATTTTTGTACAGTTGTTCATCAAGTGAAGAAAGAACTTTATCAACGACGATGTTCCTAAATTCTTTTTGAATTTTTAGTTTTAGCAGTTCAGACGTTCCTACTCCGCTTGCGCAGACAACCCAAACGTGATATTTCTTGGTGATTTCCTCAATATTTTTTTCAAAATACAATGTGATAAATCCTATTTCATTTTCAGAAAGAGGCAGGATTTTCATCTGCTGACACAATCCTCTGCTTTCTTGCACAATAATCTTGAATAGGTATTTATACTCGGCTTTGATATCAGCCAAAAGTTCATTTTCTACTGAAATATTATTTTCAATACGATTCATCATTGGGCCAATGTGGCTGATTAGTTCCTTCTTAAGCACTTGTTCATCAATATCAGCACTGATTTTCCTATTAACGTTTTTAATCAGCTTGGTTGTAAACATTTCCACTTTTTGCGAATATAAAAATTTAGGATCCTGGTAAAACTGTTCGCCGATAAACCTAGAAGAAAGTAAGTATTTAAACAGATAATTGATTTCAAATTTAGAAATGTCTTTGACGATAAATTTCTCAACGTTTTCGATTACAATCTCAGCTATTCGGTATAAATCATGATTTTGTGCTATTTCATTACTTGAGACATAAACCTTATTACTATAATTTTGGTCCATTTGCTTTCTAGATCTTTGAATTAATATATAAATATGTGAACATATATTTATATCGTACGGATATGGTATCTGTGTCCTACTCAGCTGTTCAATAATATTTATTTGTTCCTGTATGAAAGCTAAGTCAATTTCATTAATGCCATCTATTAGCACACGCTTATTCTTTTCTTTGCGCCAATGTAAAAGTGAATTAATTTTTTCGCGAATATCATCTTCTTTTCCTATAACAGATATCTTCTTGTTCTTTTGAAGCAACTTTAAATTTGAACTAAGCAAAGTCTTTTTTATTTTTATTAGATCAGCATTTATCGTCGACTCACTGATGTAATCATTTTTAAATAGATTGTATATATGCATTGGCTGAGGAGAATTAAACAATAGCTTCAGAATTACGGCTTTTCTACGTGCTTGTGGGCTTTTCTCGCCAGAAAAGAACGATTTTCGGTCATCCTTTTTTAAATTAGTATTCTTTACTAGAACGTAACCCTTGCCCTTAGCCGACCTAATTATCGGTTTAGCCTCTTTTTTATTAATACTATCAACATGACGATAAACAGTCTTAACAGATACGTTGAACATGGCAGCAATCTGAGCAGCACTAGTATACGTGGCCTGGTTACTCAAAAAATTTAGTAGTTCATTATTGCTTAACCTATTTTTCAACCAAACACCTCCTTTTCTTATTCACATTTTATTTCTATTTTTGCGTTCAAAAATTATTTAGATGTCCACTTTAACGGACATCTAAATAAAACGCTTTCAATTATAAAGAATAATGCTTATAACGGCATTTAAAAACACAAACACGTTAAATTAGTAAAACCAACTAAAATATTACGGCAACAAAAAAGACGTAATAACAAACTCCACTGAGTTTTGTTCTTACGTCTTTATTTTTAAGTCAATTTATAAGTACCAGGTTGGTCTTTGCGCTTAGACCAGCTTCTTGCGAATCCAGCCTGAGATCCAGTCGATGATGATTACCATAACGATAATCCCGAGCAGGATAATCCCGACCCGGTTCCACTGCCGGTACTGCAGCGCAATAATCAACGGGTAGCCGATGCCACCGGCACCAACCAACCCTAGGATTGAAGCCGACCGAATCGAAACGTCAAACCGGTACAGCGTGTTGGAAATGAGCGCGGGCATCAAGTTAGGCAAGGTTGCAAACATGATAATGTTTGTTTTGGAACCGCCAATGGCCGTAACGGCCTCGTTCGGTCCGTCGTCCAGATTCTCAATCGCCTCGGAGAACAGCTTGGCAAGCATCCCGACCGAGTGGAAGCCCAGTGCCAAGACACCAGCCGCCGAGCCGGGACCGACCGCCTTGATGAACATCAGGGCGAGCACAATTTCCGGAAACGAGCGGATAATGGCCAGCACAACCTTGCCCGTCCGGGACACGTACCAGTGCTTGTGCTTGGTGTGTGCGGCCCAGAAGGCAAACGGCAGCGAGATGATTGCTGAGATAAACGTGCCTAAAAAGGCGATGCAGACGGTTTCCCATAGCTGCGACAGCAGGTCTTCCCCCGTCCCGTTATAAACGTAGGACCAATCCGGGTGGAAGATTCCGGCAAAGATGGCACCGGCAATCTGGGCCGCTGATTCCTTGATCCCGCCAAAATCGATTCCGGTACATGACCACACAACCAGTGCAACCGTGACTACCGCCAGTGTCCAGTGCAGCACCCGCTTTTTCATGTCGACCGGTTTCGGAGGCAATTTTTGCATAGTATTATCCATTATTCCATCAACGCCTCCCTCGATTTAGACGAAACGTAGTCGATCAGGACCACAACCAAAATAATAACGATGATGATTGTGCCCGTCTTGCCGTAATCAAAGACTTGCAGCGTCTGCTGCAGGTACAGGCCGATACCACCGGCCCCAATGTAGCCCAGGACCGTGGAAGCCCGCACGTTTATTTCAAAGGCATACAGGCAATAAGAAATAAAGTAGGTAATAACCTGGGGCAAAACCGCAAAGAAAATGATCTGCAGCTTGCCCGCACCAACGGCAGTCAGTGCCTCAATCGGGCCCGGATCAATCGTCTCGATTGCTTCGTAAAAGAGTTTGACGACTATCCCAAACGTGGTGATGGCCAAGGCCAGGATACCGGCAACGGGTCCGATGCCGACAATCGCAACGAAGATTGCACCGAGCAGCAGATCGGGAACCGTCCGAATGATGTTCATGATTACCCGCAAGATCCCGGTCACGGCCTTATTCTTCACAATGTTGCGTGCAATCAGCAGCGCGTAGATGAAGGCCAGCGCCGAACCGATCACGGTGCCCAAAATCGCCATCTTGATGGTCTCGAGCAGAAGCGGAACGACCGTACTCAGGTACGTCCAGTCCGGGTGCAGCATCTGCACAAAAATATCCGTAAACTGACCAAAGTTGGCGAAGAATGCGCCCAAGCTGGTCTTGGTTTCGGCGGTTGAAACGAACAGTCCGCCAATGAAGATGATGAGCCAGAGCAGATTCAAAAAGTTGAACTTTTTCTTCGGCATCGTCACCAGTTTTTCCCGGTTGGTGTTACTCATCTTGCTCACCACCGCTATAAATCTGCTTGAAGGTCGAGTCCGGCGTTGCGCTCATCTTGCCGTCGTAAATGATCTCACCGTCACGGACGCCAATCACGCGCTTGCCGAATTCACGGGCCAGCTGCACGCTGTGGAGGTTGATGACAACGGTCATGCCATGCTTCTCGTTGAGCATCTTGAGGTCGCTCATCACCCGGCGCGACGTCTGCGGGTCAAGCGAAGCGGTCGGCTCATCGGCCAGGATAATGTCCGGATTTTGCGTCAAAACACGCGCAATCGCCACCCGCTGCTGCTGACCGCCGGACAATTCATCGGCGCGCGCATAGACCTTGTCGGCGAGGTCAACCTGCTGCAAGGCGGCGTAGGCCCGCTGCTTATCCTCTTTGGTAAAAAGGTTCAGGCTGCTCTTCCACGTTGGGTAGTAGCCGACACGCCCGGTTAAAACGTTGCGCAATACGCTCGAGCGCTTAACCAGGTTGAAGCTCTGGAAGATCATTCCGATGTGGCGGCGCAATGTCCGCAGCTTTTTGCCCTTGGCCTTGGTGATCGACTCGCCGTTAATCAGGATGTCACCGGTGGTAATATCAATCAGCCGGTTGACCGAGCGCAGAAGGGTTGACTTGCCGGCACCAGACAAACCAACAATAACGACAAATTCACCCCTATTGATAGTTAGATTGACGTCTTTTAACCCAACAACGTCTTTACCGTAAACTTTCTTAACGTTTTTTAATTCAATTATTGGCCTAATTGAAGAATCTGCCATTATAAACTTCCTTTATATTTTATTTTTTCGTTGATTCGATAATCTTTTCGTACTTGCGAACGACGTTGAAGTCGCTGTCCGTGGTCGTAACGTAACCCTCGTGGGTGTAGATGCTTTCGATAACCTTCTTGCCCTTCTTGGACTTGCCAATTGAGATGAAGGCATTGGCCAGCTTCTTGCGGAATGACTTGGACATCGACGGCACAACCGAAATCGTGTCGTTCGGGATCGGTCTCGTGAAGTAGATCGGCACAACTTGCGTCATGATCTTCGGGTTGTCCTGCTTGACGGTATTGCGCGCATCCTCAAAGGTAAAGGCGGCATCAGTATCGCCGTTCAATACGTTCAGAACCGCCTGGTCCTGACCCGTAACGGTCACCAGCTTGCAGCTCTTCGGCACGTCGAGGCCCTTTTCCTTTAATTCCGCAATTGGGAAAACGTAACCGGCGGAAGAGGTCGGACTCTGGATTGAAATCGACTTGCCCTTCAGATCCTTCCACGACTTGATCTTAGAACCCTTCTTGACCAAAATCTCGGCCCGGTAGGTGTTGACTAAGCTGTTAGTCGCACGGCCCCCCGGCTGCTTAACGCCATAGCGTTGTGCCTGCAGCAGAACATCAGCTGCCCCCTGCTTGTGGGCCAACACGTAGCCGTTAGGCGGCAAAAAGCCAACGTCGACTTTTTTAGACTTCATGGCCTCAACCACGGTGTTGTAGTCGGTTGACATGGAAACATGCACCGGAATGCCCAAGCGGTCGGAAAGCATCTTTTCCAGCGGCTTAGCACGGGACTCCAATTTGGTTGCAGCCTGGCTAGGTACAAATTGAACGTTTAAAGACTTGGGCGTACCACTATTTGCGGTTTTGCCCTTATTCGAGCAAGCAGTTGCCATAGCGGCGACCAACAAAATAGCGGCACCGGCTAATATTTTTCTAAATTTTTTCATCATGCCCTCCCAGACATTAAAAAAGACTTTAGATGGAAACACAAACGTGAATCATCTCAAGCCTTTTAACAACATTTTTGATTAAAAAACGAACAATACTGCTAATTTGTGGGGAACGAAGAGCTTCTTTTGCAAAGATGACAATGAACGCTTCAAATCGCTCAATTTTCCACATAGCCTTTACTCCCCCTCAAAATCTGCATTATTCTATCAAATGATAGCAGAAATATTTTGTTTAGCAAAGTGAATTAGCCAGAAAAGTTGTTTTTGGGCCAAGAAAGTATGATTGGTACGGCTCAATTCCAGCTGGATACGTTATTTTTGAATTGACCTAGCAATTTTGTTGTACTGCCGGATGATGTTGTAGTCGCTATCCTTGGCGTGCACGTAGCCTTCGTGATTGTAAACCCGCTCAATCACCTTCTTGCCCTCTTTCGACTTGCCGATGGCGATAAAGGCCCGGGCCAGCTTGGCGCGAAATGACTTGGACATCGACGGCACCACCGAAATGGTATCGTTCGGAATCCGCTTCGTGAAGTAGATTGGCACCACCTTGTTCATGATGCCCGGCACATCCTTCTTCACGTCGTTGCGCGCGTCTTCATAAGTAAAGGCGGCATCGGTGTCGCCGTTTAAGACGTTCAAAACGGCCTGGTCGGCACCCTTCACGGTAACAAGCCGGCAGCTCTTCGGCACGTTCAGGCCCCTTTGCTTCAGTTCAGCGACCGGAAAGACGTAGCCCGAGTCCGAGGTAATATCGTTGATCGATATGGACTTGCCCCGCAAATCCTTCCACGACTTGATCTTGGACCCCTTCTTGACGAGGATCTGTCCCCGGTAAGAACTGACCAGCTGACCGGTACGCCGGCCGCCCGGCTGCTTGATGAGGTAACGGACCGATTTTAACAACAAGTCGGCTGCGCCCTGCTTATGGGCCATAATGTAAGCGTCTGACGGCAAGAAGCCAACATCCACTTGCTTGGACTTCATGGCCTCGACCATGCCGTTGTAGTCGGTTGACATGGAAACGTGGACCGGAATACCAAGGCGCTTAGACAGTAGCTTCTCCATTGGTTTGGCCCGGGCTTCCAGCTTATTGGCGCCCACGCTGGGAACAAACTGGACCCTGAGCTCCTTGGGCGTGCCCGAACCGGCGCCCGCCTTTTTATCCGCACCACTTGCACAGGCCGTGGTCCCAGCCGTGACTAACAGTATAACTACCCCCAGTAAAAACTTCTTGATTTTACTCATTTGTCCTTTGTACTCCTCCTGCAACTTATTTTTGCGCCTGATAAATATCAGCAGTGCGCACGTGAACGGGTAGCCAAGCAGCAGGGCCAGCAGATGCGAAGTTCATTTGCCTTTGCCCGTGCTCGTGGCGCCCATACGCGCATGACGTTCTTTACAAATGAATAATACCATAATTATTCGTATTATTAAATGATATTTGCGAAATATTTCAATTAAAAACATTATTTTTCACAATAAACACGAACAATTGTGCAAAAGCGTATTGTTAGCAAGGACTTGACCCTGAGACCATAGAAAAAGCACGCAAATACATGCGTGCTTAAAATATCCCCGGCCATCCCGGCGGGATTTGAGGTTAACTTGCGCCTTACTTGAGCGGCTTGTTGTTAATATCCGTTCTAATAATCAAGACGTCGGCCAGCGCGTGCTGGTTGACGTACTCCGTTACCGAGCCCATCAGCATTCTCTCAACCGCGTTCAAACCGGTGGCGCCCATGATAATCAAATTATTCTGGTGGTCCTTGATGAAATCAGACGAAATAATGGCCTTCGGGCTGCCATAGCGAATGTGATAATCAATATCATCAAAATCAAAATTGTCGTGAGCCCAGGACTTCAAACTCTTTAAGTACTTTTCCGCATCTTCCGTCATCTGGTAGACCGTATCGCCGGTAATTAGCGTGTCCTGCATTTCACCCAAAAATTGTCTCGTATCAATCACATTTAATAGATCAATATGGGCCTTTTCCGTCATTGCAATTTTAACGGCTTTATCAAACGACCTTTCAGCTGCTTCGGAGCCATCAACCGGGACTAAAATTTTATCTTTTTCCATAATTATTCCTCATTACTTAAAAAACAGGTCACTGTTTATGTTTATTTATCATCATTGTACCACCAGTTACTTTCTTTAATAATTGTTTGAAGATTAATTTATTGCTAAAATGGTCTTTAAAAGTCAAAGGGCAAAAAGGTGGGAAAATTAATGAGCCAAAAACTAACCAATCAATTAATCGGAATAAAGAGCGGCCGCAATTTTCGGGAATTAGGCGGCTATCATACTACGGATGGCAGAACGATCAAGATGCACAAACTGCTCCGGACAGCCAACCTGGCGACACTGAACGAGACGGACCTGAAGTTTTTACGTGATTACGGCGTGAAGTACATCGTTGACTTCAGAAGCACGGCCGAGGTCAAGCACGAGCCCGACCGCATCCCGGACGGTGCCGTTTATAACTTCGACCCCGTTTTCAGCGAGGACCTGACCAATGCGTCTAAGGGCATCGAGGAAATTATCAGCGCGAAGGAACACGACCCCAAGGCCGGCTACAAGCACATGTTCATCGCCTACGACGACATGATCAACAGCACAGCGGCGCAGAACGCTTACCGGCGCTTTTTTGACACCCTGCTGGCCAACAATGCGGACAACAAGAGCGTAATCTTCCACTGCACCGCCGGCAAGGACCGTACCGGCGTGGCCGCGCTGCTGGTGCTGAGCGTGCTGGGCGTGCCCCTTGAAACAATCAAAGAGGACTATTTGCTGACCAACACTACCACTGCGGATTTTGTCAACAATTTTTTGACCAAGGCTAAAGCCGAAGGGGCAAACGACACCACGCTGAGCATCCTGCACGACTTGCAGACCGTCTACCCGGAGTACCTCGAGCACGTGATTGCCACAATTAATAAAAATTATGGCAGCATTGACAACTACTTACGTGATATCATGAAGTTGACTGATGAAGAAATCAGTTCTTTGCGTGCAATTTATCTTGATTAACAAAAGGAGCAATTAATGAGCAAGACAAAGACCGTTTATTTTGGCGCTGGTTGGTTCAATGACAAGCAAAACAAGGCCTACAAGGCTGCAATGAAGGCCCTAGAGGAAAACTCCACCATTGACCTTGAGAACAGCTACATTCCTCTGGACAACCAGTACAAGGGCATCGACGTCGGCAAGCATCCTGAGTACCTGCACGACCGTGAGTGGGCAACGGCGACCTACCGCGGCGACCTGGTAGGAATCAAGTCCAGCGACATCATGATCGGCGTTTACCTGCCGGAAGAAGAAGACGTGGGGCTCGGCATGGAACTGGGCTATGCCATGTCCCAGGGCAAGTACATTCTCCTGGTCATCCCCGATGAAGATTACGGCAAGCCCGTCAACCTGATGAGCTGGGGCGTCTGCGACAATGCCATCAAGATCAGTGAGCTCAAGGATTTCAACTTCAACCAGCCGAAGTTCAACTTCTACGACGGCGCCGTATATTAAGTTGCTTTGATACTTACCTATAAGAAGCTTTAATCAATTAAGCGTCTCACCTACTGAGGCGCTTTTTTTATTGATTTTCATTTATAACATATAGCTGCTATGAAAGTATTTGTAAATCAATGTTGCATTTTCGCCTTCTTTAGTTTACAGTGTTAACTATGTTTTAGTCGTTAACTAATAAGAGGTATTTTATGCAGGAAGCAATAAAACTTAGCAGTATTTGCAAGAACTACAATAATCAACATATTTTGCAAAATATAAATTTAAACATTTACCCCGGTGAATTAATTGGTTTGCTGGGAGCAAATGGGGCCGGAAAATCAACGTTAATAAAAATTATGACCGGATTGATTCAACCGGATTATGGGTCTGTTCAAATTTTTGGACAAAATCTAAATAAGAATAAATACCATATTAAAAAATATTTGGGTCTAGCCCCGCAAGAACTGGGTATTTATCCCCAGCTGACCGTTAAGCAAAATTTACAAAATTTCGGAGCAATAAATGGTCTAACTTTACGTCAAAACAAGAGGAAATATCAGGAAGTCTGTGCAATATTTGATCTCAACGACATTGCCAATCAAACGGCTGAAAACCTAAGTGGTGGTCAAAAACGTAGGCTGCATTCGGCAATCGCGTTAATGAATAATGCCAAGATTGTTTTTTTGGATGAACCAACAGTAGGAGCAGATGTATCATCACGAAATAAAATTATTCAGGCGTTACAAAAATTAACTAAACGTGGCATAACAATTATCTACACAACTCATTATTTACAAGAAATGGAACTGCTTAACGCCAAGATTGTTTTTTTGAACAAAGGAACAATTCAGGCAGCCGGCGACTTGGATACAATAATCAACAAGTATGCTCATCCGGTCATTGAACTTTATTTTTCCAAAAAAGTCCCCCTTATTCCAAATTGGACGATGGAAAATGACCATTTGAAATCCGCTAAACTTACGAGCAACGAAGAAAAAATCGCACTATTGCAGCAGGTATTTGCCACCCCCCAAGTCAGGGATGCGCAAATAAGCCAGATAAAAATTGTTAAAGCAGACCTAGAATCTGCTTATCACACCATGATAAAATATGAAGGTATTACAAATGCAAATTAAACAAATTATTTCAGTGGTAAAGTTAAATGGTCTTTTGCAGTTAGCTGAACCAATTGTTCAAATTATTATGATTTTAGTACCGCTTATCATGGCACCGTTTATGATACCAGGGGCCAAAACGCAACTTTTTGCGCAAGGTTACTTGCATGCCAATGGTAGTGAACAAGTCGTTCCCGGATTAGCGGTACTTTTTTCATTCCTGTCTGTTCAATTTGTCATCCAAATGTTTTTTGATGAAACTACCTGGAACACCTGGGACAGGTTACAAGTATCTGCCACATCTTTAACAGACATTATTATTGGTAAGGCAATAGTCGCCTATTTTGTGCAATTGGTACAATTGACTACCGTTTTGCTAATAAGCAGTTGGGTATTCAATTTCCATCCTAACGGAAGTTTGTCTGCTTTAATTGCAATAATTTTATCCTTTGCCTTGACGTTGACCTTTATGGGTATTGCATTAACTAGTTGGGTAAAGTCCGCAAACATAGCCCTGTCGCTATCAAATCTACTCGGCATATTAATGGCAGGATGGGCTGGCTCATTATCTCCAATAAGCAGTTTTCCACATTGGGCGCGTACATTGGCTAAGGTTGATCCAGCATACTGGGCACTAGCAGCATTCAAAAAAACCGTACTTAACCATGGCAATTTTAATAGTATTTCAAATAATCTGGTAGTTATTTGGTGCTGTACTTTACTCTTTTGTTTTTTGGCATTTACTGGTTTTCATCATCATTCTTTGAATAAGGGAAATAACTAATATGCATATTGATAAACCCACGAGGGAAACACTAAGCAAAGCCTATATTTTACAAGAAACACTTATTTTAATTGATCAAGAAGGCGTCAATAAATTTTCAATGCGTAAATTGGGTAAAAAAATGAATGTTTCCCCCACGGCGGTTTACCGCTATTTTCCCAATCAAGGGGCACTCTTTGATGGAATCGTCGAATTGGTTTGGCAAAAGGTTGCAGATATAGCAGTTAAAGACTCTGGTAACTGGCAAAAGCAGTTATTTCAAATAATGGCCCAATTACGGAGCATTTTACTGGAACACCCACACGTTTTGCCCTTAATTTCAACCCACCCAATGGTTACTGAGTCAGAGTTTACGTTAGTTGAAAAAATTCTGGCTATCTTGAAAAAAAACGATTTTCCGATGGAAGCAACAACAGTTTTTCTAATCAATACCCTGACGGTCTACACAATTGGCTTTGTTTGGGCAGAAGCAGTTGACCCCGACGATGGGGGCATACCCGACCCAGACCTAATGCAAAAGTTAACCAGTAAGTCACCGCTACTAAGTGATTTTTTGAAGGCAATTCAAAACGAAGAGTACACCAAAAAGCAGCAATTCAAGATGGGCCTTAATGCCATCTTAAAAGGCTGGGATTTCACTGCAAACGCCGGTCCAAAATCATAATGGCCAACTAAAGAGAATTAGCTTCCCTAGCAAACCGATGGGGTTGGAGTTAACTCTCTTTTTATCATGATTAGATTTTTTTAATACTAGCCCAGCTATGAACTAGTTGCTTCGCAGCACGTAGCAATAAAGCAATCAATTCTTCTGGTGGTTCAGGCTCGGCCTTCCCCAGCCAAATTCTTAATATATTAGTAAAGCCCCCCAGTTGAAAAGCCATCACGTAAGCAACTTCTGTCGGACTCCCCTTAATGTGCCACGGTGCAGCAAATTGCTTGTACCGGGGAACCGCCTTTTGCTGCCAAATTTCATTCAAATGATCAAATAGCCCTTGTTTAATTAATAATTGAATCAAATTCCTCTTTTCCCACCAGAATTCCAGAAAAATTTTAAAAGTTGTTTCTAACGTAATCTCACCAATTTGCGAATTCTGCTTCATAGCTTTTTCAAAATACTGATCAAACAACTTATCACACAAGTAGCTGATTACCTCTTCTTTATTTTTAAAATAGTGATAAAACGTTTTCCGAGATAAATCAGCAGTTTGAGCTATTTCAGTGATTGAGATGTCCTGAAAATTTTCTGTCTTCATCAACTCAATTAGTGCATTGCTCAGCCAATGCTTCGATTGTTCGACTATTCTTTGCTTGCCATTCATAGATTACCCCTTTTGTATAAACAGGTTACACTTTATAGCTATTTGTAGCACTTGGCTTTCAACGATTGTTTTACCAACTATTGATGATTATACTAAAAATCGCAGTCATCGGTAACAATTGTTACCGATATTTGCAAATACTATGAAAAGAGAAAAAATTGCTATGTCAAAAACAATTAAAATTATCAGTCTGGTTGGCTTAACAATTGCTATGTTTATGGGAACCCTAGATAGTACAATTGTTAATATTGCCTTGCCTGAAATCATGCATCACTTTAATGCTAGTCTTGCTGATACAAGCTGGATAACAACTGCCTATACTTTAGCCCTGGCTGTATTCATGATTACAGGCTCAAAGATTGCCGATTATTATGGCCGCAAAAAACTTATGTTAACGGGATTAATATTGTTTGGCGGATTTTCAGCTGCATGCATGCTGGCCACTTCGCTAACAGAATTAATTGCATTTCGCTTTTTTCAAGGACTTGGCGGAGCAATTATTACACCGATCGTTTTGCCGATGGGGATAGAAATCCTTGGTAAAGAAAACACCTCTAGGGTTGCTAGCATCGTTGGAGCAGTGACCGCCTTAGCTGCTGCCAGTGGACCAGCAGTAGGCGGGGCAATTGTGGAATATGCTTCTTGGCGCTGGATTTTTGGCATCAACGTGCCCTTGTCCATCGTTGCAATTTTAATTATTGCAATTTGGGTTAACGAGTCTAGGGATGAATCGCTATCAGGTAAAGTTGACTTACCGGGCACATTGCTTTTAACGTTAGGATTAGCCGGATTAACTTTTGGGCTGCTCGAAGGTCGTCAATATGGCTGGCATTCAAGCGTTATCTTAGGAGCTATCATCGGTGGTTTGCTTGCGCTTAGCTTATTTGTTTTTGCAGAAACAAAAAGCAAAAATCCGTTATTGGAATTAAACTTATTTAGAGAAAAAACGCTGACAGCTTCTAGCCTGGTCTATTTCTTAACTGGTTTTGCCTTAGTCAGCCCAACTTTAATCTTAAACTACTTTTTACAAAATGTTTTAAGCTACACGGCACTTCACGCAGCAATGATAATTATTCCGGTTTCATTAACAATTATGGTAGCAATGCCGTTAGGAACTAAGCTTTTTGATCGTATTGGTGCCATTCCTGTTACGCTAATTGGCCTGCTAATCATGGCAGCCAGTTCTTTATTGCTATCATTTATTACTACCTCTACAACTGAAAAAATTATGGTTAGTTTTTTGATTATCGAAGGCTTTGGCTTTGGCTTTTCTTCCGTGTCATTGGTTGCAGCCGTCAAACACTTACCCAAAAACAAGAGTGGAATTGGTTCAGGAATCGTTAATGCAGCGCGTCAGATTGG
Source organism: Lactobacillus sp. CA30L (assembly GCF_059900845.1). Classification (NCBI taxonomy): domain Bacteria; kingdom Bacillati; phylum Bacillota; class Bacilli; order Lactobacillales; family Lactobacillaceae; genus Lactobacillus; species Lactobacillus sp. CA30L. Next base: position 220,318 of record NZ_JBWXGB010000003.1, on the reverse strand, counting down.
GACATGCCTAGGCGTTGCCATCTTAGTTACATTCCTTGATAGCAACGTCAACATCGCCAAGCACAACATTCACCAGAATGCTTCACAAATTATTGATGGGCAGCAACTTGCTCCACAAGTAAAACGGTCTGCTCACCAACAATTGAACAAAATATTCACAACTGCAGGTTCTTCTAAACCGTCAACTAAATTTGACCAAGACAATCTTAAAAAAGCAGTTAAAAAGGCAGCCCTATCCACTACTGGTTTGCCTTTACCCCAAAAAGATACCAACCTTTATAAAATATATCAGGCAGAAAAGAAACTTTCTTTAGCTACTCTAAAAGTTAGACAAGACAATCAGCAGCTAACTTTAACTTTAAACAAAGTTGGCAATGCCAACCCTGCTCTTGCAAAAATGGCAGCTGCTGCCAATAAAATTACGGTAGGCAATACCAAAATTAGTTATGGGCAAAATAAGCTCTTAAGTGGAATCAAGCAACTTGCACAAAAAGAGGTTCTAATTAATGCCATTAAGAAAATTAATCATGATAAAAATCGCCAAATCAGTCATGCCTTTAGCCAAACTTATTTATTAGGCGCCGTTGTAATTCTAATATTATCCCCAATTGCTCTTTTCACTGATCGAAGAATTCACGAGTAACACTATTAAAAATTAAGTTTACCGCAATTTTCACACCGTCAGCGCAACCAAAAAATCGTTCCCTTACACGGAAACGATTTTTTTGTTTATTATTTATTTTCTGCTAGGCCTGGTAGCGCGATTCCCCACTTAGGTAGGTCTCGCTCAGGGTCATGTCCGGGTTCAGAACCAGGAAGTCGGCATCCTTGTCGGGGGCAATGGAGCCGCACTTGTCCAGAACATCAGCACTCTTGGCCGGTACGTATGAAGCCATCATGATGGCCTCTTCCGGTGTGGCAATGTTCCAGTCCACCAGGTTCTTCACGGCCGTTTTCAGCTGCAGAATGCTGCCGGCCAGGTTGTCGCCGTCCTTTAAGCGGGCCATGCCATCTTTAACATAAACTGGCAATTCGCCCAGCATGTAGTCGCCGTCAGGCATCATGCCGGCCTCCATGCAGTCCGTGATGAGGCAGATGTGCTCTGGCCCCTTAAGCTTAATCAGCGTGCGCACCATCTCCGGCTGAACGTGGTGACCGTCGCAGATTATTTCATCAGTCACATTATTCAAGGCCATGGCGGCATTAGAAATCGAGGAGTCGTGGTGACCAGGATCCGGCATTCCGTTAAAGGTGTGGTTGAACATCGTCGCGCCCGCTTCCACGCCGGCCTTGGCCTCAGCAAAAGTTGCACTGGAGTGACCAAGAGATACCACTACGCCCTCCTTAACTGCGGCCCGGATAAATTCTTGGGCCCCCTTGCGCTCGGGTGCCATCGAGATCTTGCTTAACAAGTCCCGAGATTCATCCCGCCACTTATTGAACTGGTCGATATCGGGATCGAGCAGGTACTTGGGGTCTTCCGCACCAGCATGTTCGGGCGTAAAGTACGGTCCCTCAAAGTGCAGGCCCTGAATCTTGGCACCGGTGCCCTCGCCCTTGTGTGCGCCAAACATTTGGCAGATCCTGGTCAGGTTGTCAGCAGTTGTGGTGTAGGTGGTCGGCAGCCAGCTGGTCACGCCCGATTGCAAAAATCCCTCCGCTAAGCGATTGATGCCGGCCCAATCGCTCTTGGTCACGTCTTCTTTAAGGGAACCGTGGACGTGCGTGTCAACGAGGCCCGGCGCAATCCACTTGCCGGCATAGTCGACGATCTTCCCCGTGGGCTTTTGTTCTTCGGGATAATAAAAGCCAAACTTGCCGTCATCCTGGACCTCAAGGTAGCCACCCTCTTCGGTCACGTTTTCAAGAAAGAATTTATCTGCATGAATGTAATAAGTCATTGTTTTGCCTTTCCGTTAAAACTTTCTTCTGCTATTTATAAGCTTATTTTAGCTTAATCAACTGGTCTTTACCAGTTCAATCACAAATACTACCGAAACTTTTCGTTTTTTAGTTATAATAAGTAGTAAGTAGACTAAACAGGAAGCAAAATCATGATTAAAGATACGCAAACAAACAGTCATCAATTAGGCGTACTGACCGGTGCCAGCAGGTGCGAAAACTATTACGAGCTGCACTTTGCCACTGGTGAGGTCGCACGCTTTTACGTTTTAGCAGACGGCATTTTCCGCTTTTTACTCGACCCCGACGGCAATTTTGCAGAGGAACACGCAAACTTTGTGCAATTGTCCGCATTTTCGAGCGCGGCCTTTGAACGATCGACCGTCCGGGCAACCAACGACTCGCTGATCATCCAGGCGGGCAACTACCAGGTCATCTTCAGGCAAAACCCGGCAACGATGAGCATCTTCGACGAAACACTGCACAGGACCCGGATGAAGCAGGCCCACCCACTGGAACTGGCAGACGATGCAGCCACCGAGTTTCTCATCCAAAACAAAAATGAGTTTTACTTTGGCGGCGGCTTGCAAAACGGCTACTTCAGCCACAAGGGCCGGCAAATCGAGGTTAAGCGTGACCACATCACCGGCCGGGGCGGCGTTCTCATGCAGGTGCCATTTTTCTGGTCAAATGCAGGCTACGGCGAGGTGCGCAACTCCAACCTAACGGGCACTTACGACTTCGGCAAGCAAAACCGCGGCGAGACCACGATTCGCCACGAGGACCCCGTCTTCGATACCTTTTACCTGGTGGGCAGCACCCCTAAGGCTATCTTGGCGAAGTACTATGCACTGACGGGCAAGCCGTTAATGATGCCCAAGTACACGCTGGGCCTGGGGCACATGGGCAACTTCTGCACGACCCTGTGGCAGCCCAGTCAGGCCAAGCAGCGCAACGCCAGCCGGTTCAACAATAATTATTACACCCGCACCAAGGACGAAAAATGCGTGTCGGGCCGCGCCTCCCTCAACGGCGAGGAGAACTACCAGTTTTCGGCACGGGCAATGCTTGACCGCTACCACGCGCTGCACTTTCCGCTTAGTTGGTTCGTTCCCAATTACGGCGTAGAGCCGGTCAACTTCCAGTCGCTCGACTTCTTCAACGATTACGCCGAAAGTCAGGACGTCCAGCCCGGATTCTGGCACGAGCAAAACGCTGCGCTGCCCGAAAAAATTGCCTTCACCGCAACCGGAAGCGACGCGACAATAGCCGCAGACACGACAAAGCTGCAGGACAAGTTGCAGCAAAAGCGGCCACTGGTTTTAAGCGGAGGCGGCTTCATGGGCATGCAGAAAGACGCCGCCCTGGTCTTTGCAAGCGTGGGGGGCAACTGGGAGAACATTGCCACCCAGGTTGCCGGCCTCATCGGGGCCAACCTCTCGGGGCAGCCGCTTGCAGGTGCCGCCGTTGACGGCGCCCAGGGCGGCGGCAACGCCCAGATTTACGTGCGCGACTGGGAGTGGAAGGTCTTTACCCCCCTGCTGTTTAACCTTGACGACCAGGGCGATTTTAGCAAGACGCCATTTTCTTACAACAAAAAGATAACGGAAATCAACCACGCATACTTGCAGCTGCGTGCACGGCTTGCCAACTACTTGTACACCTTGAACGCACAGGCACGCTACGGCGCCGGCATCGTGCGTCCCCTCTTCATCGCGTTTCCCGATGAGCGGGCCAATTACACGGAACAGTTCGGCAGCGAGTTCATGCTGGGAAGCAACCTGCTGGTTGCGCCGGTCACTAACGGCCGCGAAGACGAAGAAGGCAACACGCGCAAGGACAACCTCTACCTGCCCGGTAAGCACACGGTGTGGGTCGATTTGTTTACCGGACAAAAATATGCCGGTGGCCGCGTCTACAACGATCTGGCCTACCCGCTCTGGCACCTGCCGGTCTTTGTCCGCGGCGGTAGCATTTTTGACTTCGGCAAGCGTGACTACGTGCTCTACCCCCAGGAGAACAGCCAAACGGTCATTTACGACGATGATGACCTGACCGACTTCGCGCACAACCACTGCGAAACGCACATTACTAGCAAAGTCAGCGCCGGAAAATTGACGGTGACGATTGATCCGGTCAAGGGCAGGTACCCGGACCTGGACACGAAGCAGGAGACCGGACTGACGGTCCTGTGCGATTCCTACCCCGACAGGACAACGGTCAAAATCAACGACGAGATTATCCCCATCCAGGAATACGGCTCCCTGGACGCCTTTGAGCACGCCCGCGAAGGCATCTTCTACAACACGAGTTATGCGCTGCCTGAGTTTGACCGCTACCAGGATCACAAGCAAACGGCACTGCAAATCAAGCTGGCCGGACGTGATATCACTGATACCAAGATTGAAGTGACAATTTCAAACTTCAATTACGCCCAAAACACCCTGGTGCATGCGATCACCAGCAGCCTGCTGCCTTCGCCGAAGCTGCCTTCGGTTGACTCAAGCAAGATTACAGCGCACTCGTTCGAACTGGCCTGGCCGCGGCCGAGCAGAGTACAGGTCGAGATTAACAACATCCTTTACGAAGGCATCACCGGCAAGGACTTCACTTTCCATGAATTGACGCCCAACACGCGCTACATCATTCGTATGCGTTACGCCAGCGGCAATAAGGTCTCCGAGTGGTCCGACCTCTTCGGCGTTATCACCAAGCACGCGGCCGAAGACTATGCAGTTACGGATATTGAGGTCACAAGCAACCGGTCCAGCCGCCCGCACCACCCGCTCGCATACCTGGCAGACCTTAAACTGGCCAGTGAGTGGCAAACCGCTGAGGTGGCAAAGCCGGATGATCCCGTGGTACTGTCCTTTGCTTTTCGTCAAGTGGAAAAATTGAGCAGGATGGTGTTCGTGCCCCGCAACCTCGACCACGAAGGCGACCCGGTCGACATCAGCATTGCCGTTTCAAGCGATGGCGAAAATTACACTACGTACGCCGACCACCTGCACTGGAAGGCCGACAGCAAGAACAAGGTTGTGGGCCTGCGCGACGTGCAGGCACGCGCGGTGCAGCTGACAATCTATCAATCCGCCGGCCAGATGGTGGCCGCACGTGAGGTGCTGCTTTACCGGGCCAAAAAATAATCAGCAAAACAAAAAAGTTGGTAAATCACCGTCTTAATTCGACGTGTCTTACCAGCTTTTTGCTTGCTCTTTATATTTCTACGCAAACCTATCCTTTTTAACTATGCGGTAAATGGCGATTGCTAAGACCAAGACGGCACAGAGCATCGCGACGTAGGCCATGGGGCCAATCGTGATTGCGGCTTGGGCCTGGTCGCTTGCCATCCTGTTTTCTACCGCGTATTCCACAATCCACTTGCGCAGCAAATGCGGCGTCAATACTAAGCTGACGGTTGCGACAACCGCGGATACCAGTGCCGTGTTTCTAGCATAAGGCTCCCGGAAAAACTGGGCCAAAACACAAAAGGCCGGCGCAATCATGAGCAGCAGCACCCACATAATGATGAGCCGTCCAGCACTACTATTCATCATCTGTGCGCTGTTGGCCGCATAGCGGTACTTGCCCCATAACTGCCCGCCCGTCAGCGTGTTGAGCAGGCTCAAAAAATACGATCCCCGCTGACCGTAAACACCAGCGCGGTTGGACAAGAGCCCCTGAACAACCTGAAGGCCGTCGGTCGATCCAGCGGTCGAAAAGTTGACGGTAACCACCTTTTTCATGTAGGTCGCCAGGAACATAACGATCGACCCGCCAAACTGAAGTGCACGCAGCATGCTCAGCTTGCGCGAATCCTTCAGTTTGAACTCAAGGCTGAGAACGCGGCTGGGATGGTGGCTGCGACCAATAACCAGGACGCCGAACACAACCAGGATTGCCAAAAGCGCCAGTAGCCACCATTGCTTGGCCATAATCAGAAAAATTGCCAGGACAACAATTGCTACTGCAAGGTACGGTCGGTCCGAGAAGATTTCCCAAAAATTCAGCTTGAGGTGACGGTAATCCGAACGTTTGGGCGGACCCGGCATTTCAAGCGTGGACCTCGTGCTACGCTGCGTGTCCGCATGATTTTTTTGGCGGCGGTATTCACGTCTAGTCATTGGTGAATTTTTCTCCATAAAGCTACTCTTCCCTTCAGAAGCATAATCCTAGCACGTTTCCCGGTGCAATTTCACTGCTTTAGCAAATTCTTAGCAATTTTTGTGTGCTAAAATAAAAAAGATAACGTTTTGCACAAATCACAAAAGAAAGATGAGGATACTTTGCTAAATTCCATTAAATTGCCAGCAGGCTGGCACAAATCTTTTTATACCCTGTGGCTCGGCTGCTTCATCACGGGCATGGGCTATTCAATGACGATGCCGTTTATTTCGTTATTTATTGCTGACCTGGGCCACTACAGCCAGCTGCAAATCAGCCTCTATTCCGGACTCGCATTTGCCGTCACCTTCATTGCCCAGGCAATCGTTTCGCCGTACTGGGGCAACCTGGCCGACCGCAAGGGCCGCAAATTGATGTGCATGCGCGCTTCCGGGGTGATGGCGCTGACGATTACCGCGACCGGTTTTGCCCCGAACGCCATCTACATCATCGTGATGCGCTTCATCCAGGGAGCTTTTTCGGGCTACATCAACAATGCCACTGCCCTGATTGCCGGAGAAACCCCGCACCAAAGAAGCGGCTGGGTCATGAGTCAGATGATGACCGCCGGGACCGCTGGCAACCTGGTTGGACCCCTTCTTGGCGGCGTTTTGTCCAACTTCTTCGGCAACTGGCTGGGGGCCGTCTGGGGCTACCGGATACCCTTCTTTATCACCGGCTTTTTGATGGTGCTGGTCTTCCTTGGTTCGACTTTCTTTGTCAAGGAGGAGTTCACGCCAGTCTCACGTGCTGAGATGAAGCCCATGAAGGAAATCATGCACACCCTGCCAAACATCAAGCTGATTGTCGCAATGTTCATCACTACCCTCCTGGTTCAAGCAGCCAACATGTCGATTGACCCCATCGTCTCGCTTTACGTGAAATCCATGATGCCCAACAGCAAAAACATTGCCTTCGTTGCCGGTATTGTGGCCGCGACGCCGGGCTTAGGAACGCTGCTGGCAGCATCCCGAATTGGCCACAAAATGGATGAGATTGGCCCGTTGAAGATTCTGCGCGTGGGACTTGTTGCTGGTGCCGTGCTCTTTATCCCGATGGCCCTCACGCATTCGCCGTGGACACTCGCCGGGCTGCGCTTCCTGTTGGGGATTGCCAGCGCGGGCATGCTGCCGGCAGCGCAAACGGTGTTAACGCTTAATACGCCACCCGAAAGCTTTGGCCGCATCTTCAGCTACAACCAGTCTTTCCAGGCCATTGGCTCGGTTTTTGGCTCGCTGATGGGCTCTACCATCTCAGGCCTATACAACTACGCTACCGTCTTTTGGTCCACCGGATTGACGCTGCTGCTGAACTTCATCTTAATTGTCTTTTTCAGTTACTCCAAGGCGAAAAACAAGTAAAACTATAAAAACAATACTATCCCATCATCATGGCCGCCGGAGTTTACGCTGCATTTTCTGCAAGTGCAGACCGTGTTGCGGCAGGTCGCGGCTATTCTGGCGGGCGAGGTACAAGTGCCAAAAATAAGAGTGTGCTTTTTGAAAGGCACGCTCTTTATTTATCCGTTTAACATTTTTGGTGACTAACGGCGATTCATGATTTTTTCGTGGTCCTGCTCATTACCACTAGGGTAACGACCAAAACGGCGAGGTTGGTAACAAGCAGCGCCAGAAGGGCATGCGTCACGCTGCTGGCTGCTGCTATCGTTGTGAAAACAGTTGTCATTAGCGGACCGACCACTACCAAAATCGTATTCAGCAGGCCGATAGTTGATGCCAAAATTTTGCGGTCCACCGTCGTCACCATCCACTGGGTTAATTTAGGACTGGCTATCCCACTGAAGAAGCCAAGCAGGCCGTAAGTGAGCAGGCATAAGATGATTTTTTCGCTGCTGGCGGCAATAATTACGCAACTAGCGGCAATCGTTGCCAGAAGGACAACCACATACAGGGACAAGTGCTTAAAGATTTTGGTTCCAACAATACCGCCTAATGCCATGCCACTAGCGGCGCAGACGCCCAGCAAGGCTAACGTGAAGCTGTATGTGCCCAGCACCATTGTTTGCCGGTGGCTAGCCACCACGATTGCTAAGAGCGGCTCAATTGTGCTCAAAATGCCATTTAACAAGGCAATAACCATGACAACCGTCAGTAATCCTTTTGCCTTTTTAACTTGGCGAAAGGCCAAGGCCAGCGTGGCCATAAAGTTCTGGTCATTAACCTCCTCTTTGGCTTTTGCTGTCCCCTTTTCATGCCCGCTGCTCAAAAGATGGAGGTAAATCAGACCGGCCAAGATAAAAGTCAGACCGTTCACGAAGGCTAAAGCTGAGTAAGACATAAACAATAATAGGCCAGACCCCGTAAACTGCGCGATCATGGTAATGAGTTGGGACACGCCGCTCGTAAAGCCCTCGGCAGCGGCGACCTGGTCTTCATCCACCAGGCTGATAACCAGGGGCGTGACCAGCCCCGAGGAGTAGATGCCGGCCGTGTCCGAAATAAAGTTGATGACAATTACCATGGCCACTAAGTTCCAGCCCGCTATGTTTTGGCAGAACAAGACCCCCACTAGCAGGTACAATCCGCCCCGCAGCATTGCCAGCCAGACTGTCTTCTGCAGCTTGTTGGCAGTGCGGTCAGCCAGGTAACCCCCTAAACTCGATAGGAGCCTGGGTACAGATTCCGAAATGGTAATCAGTGACAAGGCGAGGGTGTAATTTTTTAGGTCACTGGCATAGGTATACAGCGCCAGATAGAAGAGGATGTCGCCCGCCGTCGACAGCAAGCTGGCAATTGTAAATCTGCGGTAATTTTTATTTTTTAAAAAGATGTCCATAGTTTTTTCTCCCTTTCCTAATATCCTCAGTATAGCTGCGCTATAATTTTATGTAGCTAAATGTCATATATGAAATTTTTTGAGCAATATTAGCAACAGGAGAAGAGTAAATGACAATTGGGGAGTTATTGAAGCAGTACCGGCTTAAGGCAGGCAAAAATCAAAAGACTTGGATTGGCCCGGTAGTCAGTCCGTCCTTTTATTCAAAAGTTGAGAAAAATGCCAGCCGGATCTCGGCCGCCGACCTCGTTGAAATCTTGCGCTATAATAATGTGGCCATCGCTGACTTTTTTGAGCAAATTGACTACCAGGCAAAACCGGCTAAAGAGGTGGTCAAGGAGCTTAACCAGCAGATCTACCAGGCCTACTACAGGTCTGACCGTGATGCACTCAAGCAAATCCGGCAAATTGTTGCAAGCAGCAGCTTATCCGAAAAAGACGACTTGCTGCTTGATCTTGACGCCTACATTTACCTCGTCGGCTTGCCGAACAGCACTTTGCGTCCAGAAACTAAGCAGCAGCTCAAAAAGCGGTTTTTTAATTCCGAGCAGCTTAACCGAAAGTCACTGGTCATTTTTTGCAACTTCATGTACTTTTACGATTTTGCCAGCAACCTCATCATTACCAAGCGGATCATCAAACAGTTTGCGCGTGCCAATGATAGTGAAATTCAAGCAATTGTTTTGGCGATTGTGATTAACATGCTGATTATGTGCATTGAACACAAAAGCTATGCCGATACTAAGCCGCTGCTCAAGCTGGCCCGCCAAATACCCGCCTCACCCGGAAACTGCTTCCCCAAAATGACCATGGTCATTCTAGAAAATCTGGTCAACTACCACTATGACCGCCGGCGGGAATATCTTGACCGGTGCACGACCATGATTGAACAATTCAGTCTGATTGGGATGAACGAAGGCGCAGACGGTTGGCGAAATTTCGTCGAGCAAAATAAGGGCTAGCAGGACTTATTTATATTTAAATTAAGAGGACAATAATTTTAAAGCAGTTATGAAAAGGCAGCGCAATGACTAAAGAAAAACCAGCACAATCAGTCAAAAGCAAAATCTGGGCCACGATTCGCGTCTTCTTTTTAGCTGCCCTTTTTTACCTGGGCACTGCCCTCATTTTTTTAGGCTCGGGCTTCGGCACCTCTTACCTGGTGCAGGAAAACGCCGAACGCGCCACTAACGGGCTGACGGCCAAGAAGGCGGACCTTAACAAGAAGCGCAGGACCACCTACGACGCCAGCAAAACCGAATCAATCAGCAACACGCGGATATGGCAATCCCGGCAAACAAAGGCTTACGCCATTGGCCGCATTGCTATTCCGGCCGTCAACATTCACAATCCCCTGTTTGCCGGCTACGGCAAGGACAACCAAAATCTGGAATACGGCGTGGTCACCTGCCTGCCTGACCGTGCGATGGGCGGCCACAACAACTATGTTCTAGCGGGTCACTACATGGGCGCGCATGGGCCGGCGGTGTTGGACAACCTGCACCTGGCCAAACGGGGCGACCTCATCTATGTCACCGACCTGCATGATATTTACGCTTATAAGATTAGGCGCATTTCCTTTGCCATCAAGCCCACCCAGGTTGAGGTCGAAAATAACGTCGCAAATAAACGCATAATCACGCTGATCACCTGCTCAGACTTTAACACCTCCAAGTATGGTTACGGCGAGCACCGAACGGTCGTCCAGGGCAATTTGGTCAGCCGCGTTAAGGCCACGCCCAAAAACCTGCTGGCCGCGGAACTGACGGATAGAACGGATAACAGCAAGACCAAACGCGAAGCGGCTTTACCCGCTAAAAAGGGCCACAAGACGATCAACAGAGTTGAACGCGTGCGCCCTGCAGCTCGCTCACAGTTCTTTCAAAGCACCGCTTTTATCAGGGGTGCAATTGCCGTTTTTACTGCTACTATGCTGGTTCTTATTGCCTGGCGCACCACGCGCATCTGGCTGCCCCGACGGCGAAAATAGCTAAGCCAAAACTCCCGGTCAGCAGACGACTGACGGGAAATTTTTTTGCTTGAATACGGGCGGCGAATTTTAAATTTAGATACCGGTAACAACACACGCGCAATCTTTTCGGATGGTATAATTCGCTTATCAGCATAGCGTTTTTGAAAAAAGGAGAATGATTATGACACATTGGTGGAAAAATGCGGTTATTTATCAGATCTACCCCAAGTCCTTTCAGGATTCTAACGGCGATGGCATCGGCGATTTGGCCGGTATCACGCGCCGCCTGGACTACCTGCAAAAGCTGGGCGTCGATGCTATCTGGCTGTCGCCTATTTACCAGTCCCCGGGCATCGACAACGGCTACGACATCTCCGACTACGAAGCTATCGATCCCCAATACGGCACGATGAGCGACCTTGAAAATTTGCTTGCACAGGCACAAAGACGCGGCATCCGCATTATTATGGATCTGGTCGTCAACCACACCTCAGACCAGCACAAGTGGTTCATTGAGGCCCGCAAGAGCAAAGACAACCCCTACCGGGATTTTTACATCTGGCGTGATCCGGTCGACGGCCACGAACCCAATAACCTCAAGTCTGACTTTTCGGGCTCGGCCTGGCAGTTTGATGAAGCTAGCGGCCAGTATTACCTCCACTTTTTTGCCGCCCAACAACCCGACCTGAACTGGCAGAACCCCGACTTGCGGAAGAAAATCTATGACATGATGAACTTCTGGCTAGACAAGGGCATCAGCGGCTTCCGCATGGACGTCATCGAACTCATTGGCAAGGATCCGGACCGCAATATCCGCGCCAACGGTCCCCAACTGCACCCCTACCTGCAGGAAATGAACCGCGCGGTTCTGGCCAAACGGGACGTGCTGACGGTCGGCGAAACGTGGAGCGCGGACCTCGAAAACGTCCATAAGTATTCGGATCCGGCACGACACGAATTGTCCATGGTCTTTCAGTTTGAAGATCAAAATATCGACCAGCAGGAGGGCAAGTCCAAGTGGGACCTGAAGCCAGTAGACAAACACGCGCTTAAGCGAATTCTCATCAAATGGCAGACTGAGCTGGACTATGAGCACGCATGGAACAGTTTATTTTGGGAAAACCATGACGTTCCGCGGGTCATCTCGCGCTGGGGTGACGACGGACAATACCGCGTACAATCCGCCAAGATGTTCGCCATTGCCCTGCACCTGATGCGTGGTACGCCTTACATCTACAACGGCGAGGAAATTGGCATGACCAACTGCCCGGTTAAGGACATCTCCGAAGTCGAAGACTTGGAAAGCATCAACATGTACAACGAGCGGCGCGCACAGGGCCATTCAAAAAAGGACCTGCTCAGAGCAATCAACGCCAAGGGCCGCGACAATGCGCGGCGGCCCATACAGTGGACAGATGGCGAAAAAGCGGGCTTTTCGACCGGTAACCCTTGGCTTGCTGTGAATCCTAACTGCCGCAAAATCAACGTCAAAGCCGCACTGGCTGACCCCAACTCAATTTTTTACACTTACCAAAAACTGATTGCCCTGCGGCACGAAAACGACATTGTTGTTAACGGCGTCTTCATTCCAGTGCCCGCAAGCGACAACGTCCTGGCCTACTACCGTGTGCTGGGCGAGCAGCGCTGGCTGGTTATTGCCAACCTTGGCGGCCAGGATGAACATTTCTCCGCACCCGATCGAATTGACCACGTGCTAATCAGCAATTATGACAAGCCGCAGACGCTGCAGGACCTCACACTCAGACCATACGAGGCCTTTGCGGTAATCGTCAATTAAAGTAAGTTTTAGCCTAATAAGACTCACAAACCATAGAAAATTGTGGTTCTTATTTCAATATAAAAGCTAAAATTTATAATATTTAAAGACTTATCATATTAGTTTCTACTGCAATTAAAGCTTTAATTTAAGTAGTTTGCCTTTTAATTAATGAAACAGGAATTGTGAATTTATGTTCCAAAACTTCCTCTTGTTTTAATATTTTTAAAAGATTTGAGCAAGATACAACTGCAATTTTAGAGGTATCTTGCCTTATAGTAGTCAGCTGCAGTTTGCTTGCAACAGGCGAATCATCAAACCCAACTATACTAAGTTGGTCAGGAATGCTTGCCCCCTCTTCAATTGCTAATTGATAGATATAGCTTGCAACATTATCATTAATTGCAAAAATCCCCAATTTTTTATGACTGCCTAACAATTTTTTTATTTGTTTTACCAGTCTATCTTTAACCAAATATATTTCATCGGAGTTGGTTTCAGTATTAATAATTATTGGTTCTGCTATTCCACGATTTCTTGAGGTTTCTATAAAACCCTTAATTCTGTTCTTATTACTAGAAAATCCATTATCTTTATTGGTAATCATAATTGGGAAACAATCTCGATCAATTAAGTGGTTGGTCGCCGAAATCGCTCCAGCATAGTTATCAGATGATGCTGTTATTGTATTACTGCTTAACTTGGGAGACCGATCTATAAAAACTGTTGGTAAATTGGCTTGTCCTTTAGAAATCTTGCTCTGTGTCGAAATAACGACCAATCCGTCTACCATATGATTACTCAACTTTGATATATATTTTTCCTCAAGGTTCGAGTTTCTCTCCGTATTGCATACGATAGTCAAATAATCTTGCTTAAAGAAGTATTGTTCACACTTTTTTACTATTGAAGCATAATAAGAATTGGTTATATCTGGCACTAAAATACCGATTATTGCTAAACTACCTTTACGCATCCCTTTTGCAATCATATTTTGGGAATAATGATTTTCTTTTGCTATTTTTAAAATTTTATCCCTAGTTGTTTCAGAAAATCTTCCTGTATTATTTAAAACTCGTGAAACCGTCGAAACAGAGAAACCGCTTATACGCGCAATGTCTTTTATTGAGCTAACTACCATTTACATAACCTTTTTGCTTAATTGTTTATCATTTATTTTCTTATTTGTACTTTACATCTTACTAACAACATTATACAATAAAAATGTAATCAGCGGAAACGCTTGCATAAAATAATATAAGTGCCCTAGTATAAGGGCTTATATTTTTTCCGTTTGCGCAAACGTTACCGCAAAAGTATATGAAACTAGGAGGAAATTTCCATGAAAGTTAACGATTTAAATGTTCAGATTTATGCTGACGGAGCAGTTATTGATGACATGATTAAGGCCAAAGAAAGTGGATTTGTTAAGGGCTTTACTACCAATCCATCATTGATGAAAAAAGCTGGTGTAACAGATTATATGAGTTTTGCAAAAGAAGCATTGGCCAAAGTCACGGGATTACCAATTTCTTTTGAAGTATTTGGTGACGACTTTGACACAATGAAAAAGGAAGCTGAAAAAATTGCCACACTTGGTAAAAATGTTTTTGTAAAAATTCCTATTACTAACACAAAAGGCGAGTCATCCGTTCCGTTGATCAAAGAATTATCAGCCGAAGACATCAAAGTCAATGTAACTGCAATGTTTACCCTGCAACAGGTAAAAGATGTTCTGGCAGTTTTAAAGCCGGGCTCTCAAAATATCATCTCTATCTTTGCTGGCCGCTTGGCTGATATTGGCATTAATCCAATCCCTCTTATGAAAGAAGCAGCAAAACTTTGCCATGAAAATGGAAACGGATGGCTTCTTTGGGCAAGTTGTAGAGAAGTAATTAACGTATTCCAAGCTGACGAATGCGGCTGTGATATTATTACTTGCACGGCTCCAGTGATCAGCAAATTCCCATTAATAGGAACAACCCCAGAAGAGCGCTCACTGCAAACTGTTCAAGACTTCAACAAAGATGTTAAAGCCTTAGGATTTTCAATTTTATAGTTAATAGACTTTTTAAAGCATTAAAGAAAGTAGAGGCGTTAAAATGTTTTTATCAGCGTTGCTAGTAGCTTTACTAGCCATTATTTCTCAATGGTGGTTTTTTGCACCGGTAACACGGTGCCTGACTTATCCGCTAACTACCGGTTTATTAGTCGGTCTATTTATGGGCAACCCTATGTTAGGCATGCTTTCAGGTGCAACAATTCAACTAGTTTATCTAGGGTGGATTAACACCGGTGGCGTTATGCCAAGCAATACAATGGTGGCTGGTATTTTTGGTACTGCGTTAACCATATTATCTGGAGCCAATCCAAAACTAGCCGTAACATTTGCAGTTCCGTTTTCGCTTATCGGTTTATTGATGGTTGAAATTTATCAAAGTGTGAATTCGTTTTGGGTTCACCGTGCTGATGCAGAATTAGCTAAAGGCAACGTTAAAGCCATTAGATTTCTAAACTATATTCCTTCATTGCTAGTAGCCACTGTTGTTTATGGTATTCCCGCCTTTTGTTTGGTATTTTTTGGACGTGGCTGGGCACAAGGAATGCTCAGAATGATTCCTAAGAGTCTGACCACTGCACTGGAAGTAGTTGGTGCCATGATGCCTGCTTTAGGTATCGCAATGCTGCTCAACTATCTAGGCAAGAAGTCATTGGTACCATATTTTTTCATCGGTTTCTTTCTAACGGCTTATTTAAAACTGCAAATTATGGCAATTGCAATCTTTGCTGGTCTTATTGCATACCTTCTTTATATCAACCAAAAAGCGGGCAATACGAAGAAAAGCGATGCACCAACCAAGAAGAGAGTTCGCAGGTTAACTCTTAATAACCGTAATGGTGAGCAGGAGACTCTTGCAGCTGCTGCGCCGGCTCAAGAAGATAGCACTAGTCAAACTATTTCTCCAGCAGATTATAAAGTTAAATTAACACACGGTGACCTAGTTAAGACATGGTTATGGGAACAGTCAGACGAAGCAGCATATAACTATGAGCGTCTACAGGCCTTAGGTTTAACCAACATGATGATTTATTCAATTAGCAAGCTCTATCCTCAAAATAGACAAGCTGATGAGTTAAAGAAATATATGGTATTTTTTAACACTGAACCTCATATGGTTGGGCCAGTTATTCACGGTATTGCTCTTTCAATGGAAGAAGCCCGTGCTAACGGTGCCGAAGTAAGTGCTGAAGATATTAATGGTGTTCGTACTGGATTAATGGGCCCTGCAGCGGGTATTGGCGATACGGTTCAGCAAGGTATTATATTCCCTATTCTAGCAAGTATAGGTGCGACCATGGCACTAGATCATAACTATTTTGGTCCAATTATGTTTACAGTCGTATTCGAATTGATCATCTATGCTATCGGTTACTGGATGTTTATGTATGGCTACAAAAAGGGAAAAGCCTCAGTTGTTTCAATCTTAAAGAGTGGTTTACTGGATAAGGTAACCAACGCATTTTCAATTGTTGGATTAATGGTAGTTGGTACGATGGCAGCAACAAGAGTGACTATTAAGACCCCATTAGTTTGGCATGTTGGTCAAAGTGTAATCAAACTTCAGGCTTTATTTAACCAATTAGCCCCAAGTCTAATCCCATTACTATTCACATTACTTGTATGGTGGCTCTTACGGAAGAAGGTCAACGCAAGTATTATTGTAGTAGGCATCTTTGTAGTAGGTATTCTTTGTTCATACTTAGGTATCTTAGCTACTATTTAAGGAGATTTTAAATTGATACAAATCGTTTTAGCCAGTCACGGTGACTTTTGCTCAGGCATTAAGCAAACCGTTGAAATGATTGCAGGAAAAACTGAGAATCTTGAAACAATATCTTTTAGGCCTGGTCAAAGTCCTGATGACTACCGAACAAAATTTGAACAGGCGTTAAAAGATAGCAAGAATATTCCTACACTAGTATTAGCCGATTTAAAAGGTGGAACTCCTTTTAACACAGCAATGTATTTAAAGAAAAACCACAATTTAGAAATAGTTACCGGCGTTAATGTTCCAATGCTTTTGAGCATAATTACTACAAGAACTGATAATAGTTCTATTGAAGATTTGCTAAAAATTTCTTTATCCAAAGAAAACTGGGGCATTCAAAACGCAAAGTTAGGAGGCTCACATCATGCAAAACTTAGTATTAACTAGAATAGATGACCGTTTGATCCATGGTCAAGTTATGACAAAATGGCTTAAAGAAACCGGTGCACAAAATGTTGTTATTGTTGATGATGCGACATCAAATAACGATTTTATGATTAACGTTTTTGAACAAGCCGTGCCGGAAGATATTGGTATTGGTGTATTTAATAAAGAAGATGGTGTCAATTTTTTTTCCCAACCATTAGAAGCACCTACGATAATTTTGGTTAAAGTTCCAGAAACCATTGAATACATGGTTGATCATGGCGTCGATATTAAAGATCTTGACTTAGGTGGCATGGGCGCTAAAGAGGGACGCAGTACGTTATACCAGTATATTTCAACAAGTCCCGAAGAAGATAAATGTTTCTATCGCTTGCTGGATAAGGGGCTCAACGTTTACGTTCAAATTGTTCCACAAAACGAGAAGCAATCAATTAAACCTTTGCTTGATAAGAAAAACAAATAGTAAACAACTTACTTATAAATAAAAAGCTCACAGTAATTAATTAATAATAATTACTATGAGCTTTTTTGTAGTTAAACGGTCTTAATCCACTACTAAATATGGTAATCAATTTCCTACTTCGCTGTGGTAGATGTCAGCCGTTTCATCGTCAAACGCGCACAGAATGACCTGCAGCGGATAATTCAAGTGGCGGCCGAGCCAGTTTCTAACCGTGGTCACGGCAATAACCGCCGCCCGCCTGCGGGGAAAACCGTAGGCCCCCGTTGAGATTGCCGGAAAGGCAATTGAGTGGAACTGGTGGTCGTGCGCCAGATCCAATGAGTTGACGTAGCAGGCCTTGAGCAGCGCATCATCGTGCGCGCTGCCCGCATAAACGGGTCCCACCGTGTGAATCACAAACTTGGCCGGCAACCGGTAGCCGCCCGTAATCTTAGCCGCGCCCGTCGCACAGCCGTGGAGCTTTTTGCATTCTGCCAGCAGCTCGGGGCCCGCAGCCTTGTGAATCGCGCCATCGACGCCCAAGCCGCCTAGCAGCGAATTGTTGGCCGCATTGACAATTGCGTCAACGTGCAGCTTGGTAATATCGCCGTGAACAACCTTGATTTTTGCCATCGCTTCTCCTCCCGTTTTCACTATTATTCTAACCCTAACACCCGTTTCATCCCAAACAAAAAAGTGCGGCCCCGCAAGGCCGCACTTTTTTGTTTACCTATTAGCTAGTGCCTAGCCCTCTTTGCGACATCAAACAAGGTTGCCATGTTAAACGCACCCCTATTCCAAATACATCTGCCTAAATCGCGCCAGGTCGGATGAAGACAAGCCCAGTTCCTTAGTAAAGAAGGTGCTAAAATCGCCCCAGCCGCCACGGATTGTTTCAGTAATGCCCCGGATGGCAACGCCCTCACCCTTAGTGACGTTCATCTTGGCGACCATCTGTGAAATCTCATCATTGCTTGGCAATTGCCGCGCAACCGCAAAGTCGTACAGCTTGTTGGTTAACAAGTAGTCCCGGGCAATCGTGTCGTCATCAACGCCGAGGGCCATCAGGATCAGTGCCGTCACCATGCCCGTCCGGTCCTTGCCGGCGCTGCAGTGGTAAACGAGTGCCTGGTCTCTTGGCAATTGCAGCAGCTCGGTAAAAATCTGCGCAAACATTTTCCGACTGTGACCATTAAGCAGCGTCTGCTGGTAGATGCGACCGATAAAGTTGCCCTGCAAATCGGGAATGTGGTGCAAAAACCGGAAAACCCGGTGGTCCTTCTGGTTGTCACTTGCGTTTTCTGCGTACACGGGGACATCCACCAGCCGGGCGTGGGGCCACAGCATGTCCGGCGCGGAGTGCTTTTCATACTGCGAACGCAGGTCACAGTCAACCGTTATGCGCAGCTTGACCAGGCTGGCCTGGTCGGTCGCCGTTAGCGAACTGAGGGAATCAGACCGGTAGATCTTGTTCCATTTAACCACACGGCCATCCTCATTTTGATAGCCGCCAATGTCCCTGAAGTTCAGTGCGCCGTCCAATTTAATTATGCGTTCATGTGTCACTTTATTCACCTCTTCCTCTCATTATCTCACTTATTCTCTTTGCCGTGTGCAAATAGCTGGGTTGCCTGCACCGCCCGTTTCCAGCCCTGGTAGAGGTGGTTTCGTTCCCCTTGATCCATCTGGCACTCAAAAGTCTTGCCCACCACAAAAATATCTTTCAGTTCCGCCACGTTTTTCCAGTAGCCAACCGCCAGTCCGGCTAAAAAGGCGGCACCCATTGATGTGGTTTCAAGCGTCTTCGAGCGTTCGATTCTGATCCCCAGGATATCGGACTGAAACTGCAGCAGGTAATTGTTGTTGGACGCGCCACCATCAACCCGCAGCGTCGGGATTGTGATGCCCGAATCAACCTGCATTGTGTCAACCACGTCCCTAGTCTGGTAGGCCAAAGACTGCAGCGTAGCCTTGATAAAGTCATTCTTATTTGTTCCACGTGTAACGCCAAAGACCGCGCCCCGAGCCTCCGAGTCCCAATACGGTGCGCCCAAGCCCGTAAAGGCCGGCACAACGTAAACTTCATCCTCAGACCTAGACAACAGCGCCGCTTTTTCGGATTCCCCCGCCGTCTTGATCATCTTCATTGAGTCGCGCAGCCACTGAATGGCGCTGCCGGAGACAAAAATCGACCCTTCAAGCGCATAGGAAACATGTCCGTCAATACCGTAAGCAATCGTCGTCAGCAGGTTGTTGTCGGACTCCGTCGGTTCCTCACCGGTGTTCATCACAATGAACGAGCCGGTGCCGTAAGTGTTCTTGACCATGCCCTTTTTCAGTGCAAGCTGGCCAATCAGAGCCGCCTGCTGGTCGCCGGCAATGCCACAGATTGGCACCTTGCCGCCAAAGAAGGTATAGGACTGCGTGTAGCCGTAGATTTCGGAGTTGGATTTAACCGCTGGCAGCATTATCCGCGGAATATTGAGCAGCTTGAGAATATCTTCATCCCAGCACAAGTCGTGGATGTTGAACAGCATGGTTCTGGATGCATTCGTGTAGTCGGTTACGTGCACCTCGCCGTCCGTTAGCTTCCATAGGAGCCAACTGTCAATAGTACCAAAGAGCAATTCGCCCCTCTCAGCCCGCTCCTGGGCTCCGTCGACGTGGTCGAGAATCCAGCGAATCTTGGTCGCACTGAAGTAGGGATCTACAATCAGGCCGGTCTTTTTATGGATCATGTTGCTGTAGCCGGCTTTTTTGAGCCCCTCGGCGAGCTCCGTTGTCTGCCGCGACTGCCAGACAATCGCGTTATAAACCGGCTTGCCCGTTTTCCTATCCCAAATGACGGTGGTTTCCCGCTGGTTGGTGATGCCGATGCCCTTGATCTGCTCCGGCCGGATTCCTGAATTAATGATTGCATTGGCAATGGTGGTCTGGACAGCATGCCAAATTTCCTCGGCCTTATGCTCGACCCACCCTGGCTGCGGAAAGTATTGGGGAAACTCCCGCTGCGCCGAGGCAACCTTATGCCCCTCGTGGTCAATAATCATTGCCCGGGTGGAAGTAGTTCCCTCATCAATTGCCATAATGTAACTTTTCGCCATAACGTGTCCTTTCTCAAGAAAGCGGTTCATTATAATTTTACTATCTCACTGCGCTTTTACAAGAAATAATTATATCATTGTCCCTATGTTAAGTTATACTGGAGGATAAAATAGACATTAAAGGGAGGAACATAACAAAATGAGCAAAGAAATCATTGCCCTGACAATTGCAGGCAACGACAGCGATGGCAGTGCCGGGATGACCGCGGACCTGCACTCGTTTTACGCCCGCAAGGTCTATGGCATGGGGCTAATGACCGCAGCAGTTGCGGGCAATACGACCGGCATCTACGCCCAGGAGGTCATGCCCGTTGACTTCATTCAAAAGCAGTTTGACGTGCTTAACGCCGACTTTAAAATCAGTGCACTGAAGACCGGCATGCTGGCCACCAAGGACGTGATTACCTGCGTTGCCGCCAACCTGCGCAAGTACGACATGGGCAAAATTGTGCTGGACCCCGTGATTATGACCAAGCACGGCAACACGCTGCTGGACGACGACGCCTACCAGACCTTCTTGGATGAGCTCCTGCCCCTGGCTGATGTCATCACGCCCAACTTTTACGAGCAGCAAAAACTAACGGGGCTAGGGTTAAATTCGCAGGCTGAAATTCACGCTGGGGCCCAGAAATTGCAGGCACGGGGTGCCAAAAACGTGCTGATGAAGGGGCGCCACGATAACGTGCACCAAAAGCAGGTAACCGACGTGCTGCTGACCGCAAACGGCCAGTTCCACGAATTCACCAAGCCCTACATCAACACGAACCGGATCAACGGCACGGGCGATACCCTGTCGGCCGTCATCGCAGCCGAACTGGCCAAGGGCACGTCCGTGGTGGACAGCATTAGCATCGCCAAGAATTTTACCTATGAGGCCATCGCCCACCCCATTGAGGTCGGTTCACAGTATGGCCCCATCAACCACTTCGCCGCCCAGCAGGATACGGAGTGATTTCTCTTTGCCCCCGGGCCACCGTTAAGATATACTTTAACAAGATAAAGGTAGGTGCATGATGGCTGACAAAATGATTAAAATTGCGTACTTATACGAAGATTTGATGAACACGTACGGTGATTCCGGCGACGTCAAAATTATCCAGTTTTTAATGCAGAAGCAGGACTATGAGACGCGCGTGGATAATATCTCCCTGGGCGCTGAATTCAACGCGTTTGACTATGACTTCGTCTTCTTCGGCGGCGGCCAAGACTTCGAACAGACCGTGGTGGCTAAGGACCTGCCCCGTCACAAGGAAACCCTGACCGCCTACCTTAACGCGGGCTGCCCCATGCTCGGCGTTTGCGGCGGCTACCAGCTGGTCGGAACTTACTACAAGACGAGCGCGGGCGTCACAATCAAGGGACTTGACATCCTGCCCTTCCACACGATTTTTAAGGCGGACAAGCGCATGATTGGCGACACGCGCTACATGAGCGAGTGGGGCGAGGTCGCAGCCTTTGAGAACCACTCGGGGCAGACTTATTTTGACGATCAAAACAAGCTCCACCCCCTTGGCAAAATGATAGAGGGCTACGGCAACAACCCGCAGGACCACGTTGAGGGCCTGCGCTATCGCAACTTCATCGGAACCTATTCCCACGGGCCCCTGCTTAAGAACCTCAACGTTGCCAATGCCATTATCAAGATGATTTTGGATTGGCATGAAAAGCGCATCAGCGCGTAGCCAGACAAATACGATAGCAACCAGCAGAACGCGGGCGACTTGAAGATCAGCCACATTCTGCTTTTTGCTTGCTGCTAGCCAAACGTTAAAACTAGTGGGCCGGCTTCAGCCTGTTATAATATAAATACGTACTGGACACCTTGTCAGTCGTCAAAGGAGAGTTTATGAAAGTTTTTGTAGTTGGAGCCAGCGGCCGGGTGGGCCAAAAGCTGTGCCAGGAATTAGTTAAGCAGGGCCACCAGGTCAGTGCGGGCGCGCGCCACTTCGATTCCCTTGAGGGGTTAAAATTAACGCAGGTGCCACTCGACCTGCACTCCGCCGCCGGTGAAATTGCGGCCAAAATTGGCCAGCAAGACGCAATCTACTTTGTGGCCGGATCACGCGGCAGCGATGTTTTAGAAATTGATGCTTACGGCGCAATCAAGACAATGCAGGCGGCCCAAAAGAACAACATCAGTCGCTTCATCATGCTTAGCGGCTACGGCTCCCTGAATCCTGCCTCGTGGGAAAAAACGTCCTTGCGCGAATACTACCTGGGCAAGTACCTTGCCGATAACTGGCTGATGAACCAAACGAAATTATCCTACACGATTCTGCAGCCGGGCAGTCTCACGGAAACGCCGGCCAGTGGCACGATCGCCCTCAATACGAAAGAAGCCGGCGCCAACTCCATTACCGATGTGGCCCACGTTCTAGCCGCCATCTTGGAGCATGACAATACAATCGGCAAGGCAATCCCGATGCACGCGGGAAGCACGCCAATCGACCAGGCCCTGGCCCAGATCTAAAAGCACAAGCGCATAATAATTGCAAAAGAGCTGAATTAGCTTGTTCATCCCTCAAAGTGGATGAAGTTAAAACTCAGCCCTTTTTCTTTTACGCTAATTTAATGTCCCAAAAACAAGCGCTGGTACGCATCCACTATGTCACAAGCCTTTATTCCCATTGTTGCTGTTCATACGCCATCTGCCAGAATTGCAGTTCGTAGTAGCTGCTGCGGACAAAGGCGTTTCTCATCTGCTCCTGCTCCTCTGCAGAAGCACGTTGGGCCAGGATATTGGTTAGTTCCAGGATTTTTACAACGTTCACGCCGTACCAGTCTCCGTCATACGTGTCGATCCATTCCTGATAGATGCGTACGGGCGAGCCCGCCGTTGCCGCCTGTCCGATCTCCTGGTAGAGCCAGTAGCACGGCAGAATCGCAGCGACGGCCGGAGCAACGCCGGCCTCATGCAGCGTCATGTGCAGGTGGTTAACGTAATTGTAGGCGGTGGGCGCAACAGGAACAGCGGCAACTTCTGCAGGCGTAATTGCCAGTTCCTTAAAAAAGTGCTCACGCACCGCTATTTCGGTGTCCTTTAGGTCCTGCGCACGCGCAGCCATAAAAGTGCTAAGCTGCCGATTGTTAGCCTTTTTCCCAATCAGCTTGTGCATCTTGGTAAATTCAGCCAAATAGTAGCGGTCCTGCAGCAAATAAAAGCGAAACTGGGCGGCGGTCAGTTTGTCACTCTGAAGCGCACTTACAAAGGGGGGCTCCCTGCTCTTCTGCCATAAACTGCTAGCCACTTCGTGCAGCTGATTTGTAAATTTTTCCACGTTGTCCTCCTTAGTCGTTTATTGCTTTTGCGGCAAGGTCAACGGGTCAGCGCTTTTGCGGCCCCGCCCCTCGCAACTGCTTTTACAGCCTAAGCTTACCCCAGTCCCGTTTCTAGGGCAAAGGAAAGTTCTACCCGGTGGTCCATTTTTTTAAATAAGTTTTATAAACATGTATTGTATTACTCGCTAAAAGCAGTTATAATGAAAGCGATAACACGAGGGGCGCCTTTTAGGCTGAGATGAAAGATGATTTCAGACCCTTTGAACCTGTAAGCTAATTCTTGCGTAGGAACGTGTCAAATACGATTAGACTTTGGCGCGCATTGTTGTGCCAAAGTTTTTTATTTGCCTGAAGCTAGGGTTGGGTACCTCTTCTATTTTTAAGGAGGAAACAGATGCAGTTAGAGCTTTTAACCAAGTTGCGTGCACAGAACCCCGTTGTTTTGAATATTGCCAACTTTGTCACCGTGCAGGACGTAGCTAATGGCCTGAACGCCATCGGGGCCTCGCCCATCATGAGCAAGGACGTCAACGAGGCAGAGGAAATGGTCACAATGGCGGGAAGTATCGCCATTAATCTGGGCACGCTGACAAAATTACAGACCGCCCAGATGCAGAAGGTCGGCGACCTGGCCGCCCGTTACAAAAAGCCGGTCGTGTTCGACCCCGTTGCGGTTGGTGCCGTCCGCTACCGGTTGAAGACTGCCCTTGACTTGTTGTGGGCTTTTCCAGCAAAAATCATCCGTGGCAACGCCGGTGAAATTGCCGCTTTGGGTGGTTTCGACTGGGATGCGCGCGGCATCGACGCCGGATCGGGTGCCGGCGATCTTGACCACATCACGAAGAAGACGGCAGCCAAACTCCACTGCGTGGTCATCGCTAGCGGTGCAACCGACACAATCAGCGACGGCAAGCGGGTGGTGCACGTCTACAATGGCACGCCGCTCTTTGCCGCCCACGTCGGCTCCGGCGACATGCTGACCAGCATCGTGGCCGCATTTGCCGCGGTCTGCAGCGATCCGTTTGAAGCAGCCCAAACGGCGGCGCTGGTTTTTGCCGCCACGGGGGAACTGCTTGTCAAGGACAATCCTGACCTTGGACCAGGTTCGTTTGGCATGCACCTCATGGACTATTTGGCTCAGGTTCAACCTGCTGATATTGCAAAAATCGCGCACTTTGATTAAGGGTGCTTGTCATGGAAGAAGAAATTAACTCATTCCCGCAGGTGCTCACCATTGCAGGAACCGATTCCGGTGGCGGGGCAGGGATCATGGCTGACCTGAAAACCTTCCAGATGCAGGGCGTTTTTGGCACCGCCGTCGTGGTTGCCGTGACCGCGCAAAACACGCTGGACGTGCAGGACTCCTTTTTGATGCCGCTCGACCTGGTGGATGCGCAATTTGCTTCCCTGGCCGCCGACTTCCGCATTCGAGCCTGCAAGACCGGCATGCTGGGCGACGCGGCCCACGTCCACCGGGTTGCGCTCAACCTGCAAAGATACGACCTCGGTCCCATCACCATCGACCCCGTGATGGTGGCCAAGGGTGGCGCACCGCTACTGGCGGCAGACGCTGTTGCAACCGTCAAAAAGGAGCTGCTGCCCCTCGCCGACCTGGTCACGCCCAACCTGCCAGAAGCAGAAGCCTTAACCGGCATCAGGGCTGCAAATACGGACCAGTACCCCGAATTGGCGCACGCCCTGCAAGCACTGGGCGTCAAAAATGTGCTGATTAAGGGCGGCCACTTGCCAGGCGAGCTGGTCAAAGACTACACCCTCCTTGCAGACGGTTCTAGTTTTTGGACCAGCAGCCCGCGCACGCACACCAAGCGTACACACGGCACTGGCGACACCATGGCTTCCGCCATCACGGCCCAGCTTGCCCTGGGCCACAGCCTGACCGACGCGATTAAAAGCGCCAAAAAATACGTCACCAAGACAATTGCCCAGACCATTCAGGTTGGTCACGGCCACGGTCCGCTCAACCACTGGGCAAAATAGCAAAGGAGAAATCATGTCCCAATTTAACCCCAATATTTTACACGCCTACTTCATCTGCGGCTCCCAGGACGTGCCGGCAGGCAAAACGCTGCCCGGGCTGGTTGAAGAAGCACTAAAGGCTGGCATCACCGCATTCCAGTTTCGCGACAAGGGTCCTAAATCCACGCTGCGTCCTGAAAACCGCCTGGCCATGGCCAAGCAGCTGCACCGCCTCTGCCAAGAATACCACGTGCCCTTCTTCATTGACGATGACGTGGAGTTGGCATTGAATACCCACGCCGAGGGCATCCACGTCGGGCAGAGCGATGAAGCCATCGAACAAGTCGTGGCAGCGGTTGACGGCCAGATGATCGTCGGCTACTCCTGCTCCACCCCGGATGAAATCATGCAAGGCGATCTGATCGCGGGCATCGACTACTACGGCAGTGGTCCCATTTTTGCCACCCAGTCAAAGGACGACGCGGACCCCGAGATTGGCCTTGCGGGCCTCAGCGGATTGGTTGAACAAAGCAAACGGCCGGTTGTGGCCATCGGCGGCATTACCACAGACAGCCTTGGGGCAATTGCCGAGACGGGTGCGGCTGGCGCTTCGGTCATTTCGCTGATTGCCCGCAGTCCCAACGTTGAAAAGACGGTCAAAGCAATGCTTGATGCACCGTGGGATAACTAATTAACTTTTAATTCTTAAATACACTTACGCCAAAAGACCCGGTTTCTGTTTCGAAACCGGGTCCTTATTTTTGATAGCTTTGATTAGGCAACTGCCAATTCAACTTTTTCAAGAACGTTTCGTAGACCGGGCAAGGAGCGAACCCAAGACGGCGATAGGTCCGCCTTGCCAGTGGTGGGATTAGCAGCACCCCTCCAGCCCAGTTTCAACTTGCGTGGATGGTTTTCGAAGGCAAAGCAGCAGGTCAGAATTTTGCCCCGGATGCGAATGCCAGGGTAATTTTCGCCAGCATCCGGCTGATCATTCGCTTTTTTGCTATCTCTTCCAGAAATTCGTCATCCATAATAATGTCCTACCAAAATTAGTTGTGCCCCACCTATTTTTACTTAAACTAAACGTAATTAACGGAAACCTCACCGAATTTGCTTGTACCCTGCAAAATCACGGTTGGGCCATCTCCTCTAGACTCGCCGTTGATTTCCACGTCGCCAAAGACGGCAGACAGATGGTCCTCAAGCCGCCAGGACAGCGGTAGGTAAAGCGCAACCTCGCCCATCGACGCATTGACGGTGACCGTGACGGTATCGCCCGCAGCTTTTGCTGAGTCAAGGTAGACGGCCACCTCGCCCATCGTGGAATTGATCGTGACGCTCTCCAGATTTTGCGAGCGCACGTAGCGGGAAACGTCCGACAGCTTCTGGTTGATTACGACGTTGCGCTCATCCTCGGTTTTAGCGCCAGCCGTAAAGCGGTCCTTAGTCTGGTCCTTAGTCTCAAAGTCGCCGTCCTCCCAGTGATGATTCATTTTATGGTTAATGAAGTACGTGGTCCCGCGGTGCCATCTTTTTGAAAAAATCAGGCACAGCCCCGCATAAACCAGGCAGGCTGCCAGCAGCAGCGTCCACGGCACAATCCTGGTAATGTGCAAGGGACCTGCATACACAATTAACAAAAATGCGCTTGAGAAGACCATGCCAAAAATATTTCTGCCCGCAATGCTGTTAATGAGCGTTGCCCCAAAAATAATGGTCCAGACAATTGTTCCCACTCCTAAGTTAAATGACAAAACGTGCAGCTGATTCAGTACCAAAAAGACCGCTGCCGCAACTAAACCGATGCCCCATAGCATCTCCTTGATTTTCTGCTTTTTCATTATGATGACCCTCTCTCATTTAATCGATCACTTAAACTATGATAATACCGCCGTGAAACATAAACAGTCTTGTATGAATCTTGAAAATGCACCTGGCAGTTTGAAATAGACCGCGTCAAGGCGTAAATTTGCTTTAAGTTCAAAATAGTCGACTTGGACACGCGCATAAACTGGCTGCTGAGCAAATTTTCTAACTCGTACAGCTTGTAATTAACCACAAACGACTCGCGCTGCGTATGGGCAATTACCTGCCTGTCTTCCGTTTCAAAAAATAAAATATTATTTAAATTTAAATAATATGTCATATCATCTTTATAACACTCGAGCTGATCTGGTCGCGTACTCACTTCCTGCAGCTGCCGGTAGATTCGTTCTACTTCCGGCGATAATTCCGGGGCATGGATCGACACGACCGCTTCATCCAAATCAGGGTCAAGCTCAATTTTGACTTTCAAGATTCTCACCTGCCTTTTAATTAATTGCTTTTATTAAACGCTAATTTTTTCATAAAAGCCAGCCTATTTTCCCAAGCGGTCATCCTAGACGTCCAAGCGGTCAATTATCTTGTAGAAAAAGCAGTGCAAAAGTTATTTGAGGCAAGCAAAAAACAGATCACCGTGATCTGTTTTTCATTTAACACTATTCAATCTTATTCAGCGCATCCCTGACCGCGTCCTTTAAGCCGCGCGTCGTATTGGAAGCGCCTGAAACGGCATCAACGTCAACCGTATTTTCTTCAACCATTTTCTTCGGAATCTCATTAATGGCCTTTTGGCCATAATCATCAGACTCAGCCTGCTTTAAGACTTCAACTTTTTTAATGTTTTGCTTTTCGTCGACTGTCACCCTGACAACGATCTCGTCCCCGATACCCTTGTCAGACTTACCAATATACTGATTAGGTGTAGTGGCGTAGTCTTCTTTTTTAATATCTGATCCTAAGTTGGGCGTTTTAGCCGTCTCGCTGCGATCATTCCCAGATGGATCTATCTCTTCAGCATCATCTTTGGGGTGTGCCGCGTTTTGCCCGGCAATTTTGCCGAAAATCAGACAATCAGCCAGGTCTGACCCACCCTGGTACAAGTTGCACATGTTGCTGCCAAGCTCACCGGCACCATACAGATGTGGAATTAGCTGGTGTTCCGGGTTGAGAATTTCAGCGTGGGCATTTCTTCTTGGACCGGCTTCCGACCAGCCAATTGTCTGCACCAGTGGGACCGCATAGTACGGGCCTGATTCAGAAAATGCACTCAGCGTTTCTGGGGCGCGGTGGAAGGCATAGTCATGCTTCTTTTCTGCAAAGAAATTAAATTCATCAATTGTACCCTGCAACTTTTCTACTGAGACGTCGATTTTTTCTGCTAGTTCACTGATTGTAGCGGCCTTAATCACAGAATTTAGCGCCTTGTTGTCAGGAAAGGCATCAATCTCGCTAATCTCATCGTACTTCTTTTGGTCAAAAACAAGGTAAGGATGAAGCGGATTGAGCGGCTTATACCAGGAACCGTGGTTTTCGACATAACCTTCGCGGGCCGCCTGATCTTCCTTGAAGTAGCGGGTGCCATCGTCTCCAACGGTAAAAATGCTTCCCGTGTTAAAAACCGGATTGCCCATGTAAAACGGTGCACGCTTCATACCCGGTTCATAGAAGGCAAAGCTCTGCTGCATTCCGCCGGCAGCATACATCGACATGTGCCACATGTCGGCACCGGCTTCGTGGGCTAAATCAATGCCCTTGCCCTTGTTGTACAGTGTACCAAGCGGAACCAATTTATGTGAGCCAATGTAGTCCTGAATCATCTGGGGGTTGTTTTCGATTCCCCCTGTTGTCAAGACAACACCATTTTTAGCAAAAACGTTTATTAGCATATGATCCCGTTCAATTTGTGCCCCAACGACCTTGCGATTAGGGGTTTGCAAAAGATGAACAACGGGTGAAGAATACCAAACGTCTATCTGGTCGCTGCGGTCAAGCACATTCTGGCGCAACACATTCCACAAGGCAGCATTAAAAATTCCCGGCTTTAGCGTAATCATGTCGTAGCTCTCGGCACCAAGCAGATTAGGATGATCCGCAATGACCGCATCATCTGGCAAGCCCAGGATTGTCTTGTAGCTGACCGGCTGGTCAACACCGAGATACTTTTTAAAGTATTCTTTCATGTGCGTGATGCCGTGAACAACCGTGTCTTCAATTTCTGGATCAATCTTGAATTGTTGTGCCAAATGTTCGTAATACGAACGGTAACCTGCTTCACTGCTGCTGTAGCCAACCAGTTCTGCCGCATACCTGGTGTTGCCGCCTTCATGACCCTCTGGCGCAGAATCCACTAGCAACACCTTCGCCCCGTTATCTGCAGCAAAGCGAGCAGCTGTTGCTCCGGCACCCCCAAAGCCTAAGACAACCACGTCATAACTAGCATCATAATGCGTATCTTTATTTACTATCATAATTTAAAACCTCGACTTAATATATGTTAACCATATCACATTCGTGTGCTCATAGTATCCAATAACTCTTTATTAAGCTAGCTTTCAACTATACAAAAGCCGCCCACCCACAAGGTGAACGGCTTTTAAATATTTCTATTCCAAGCCCACCTGATGGAAAATCTCATCAACGTGGCGCAAGTGATAATGGTAATCAAAGGCATCCGCTATGTCTGCTTCTGACAGGTAATCCATGATTCTGCTGCCTTCAACCAACTTCCTAAAGGAGATGCCTTCGTCCCACGACCTTGTCGTTAATTTTTGAACCATGTCATAGGCCTCTTCACGGGCCAAACCGGCTTCATCAATCAGTTTGAGGAGCACGCGCTGCGAATAGATCAGACCGTAAGTCTTGTCCATGTTTTGGCGCATCCTGTCAGGAAAAACATCGAGCTTGGCCAGATTACGGTTGAAGCGGGTCAACATGTAGTCGATGCCGATGGTTGTGTCCGGCAAGATTATCCGCTCCGCGCTGGAGTGCGAGATATCACGTTCATGCCACAAAGTAACATCCTCATAGGCCGTGACAACATGTCCGCGCAGCACGCGGGCCATGCCGCACAAGTTCTCACAGCCAATCGGATTGCGCTTATGCGGCATTGCAGACGATCCCTTTTGCCCCGCACGAAAATGTTCTTCAACTTCATGGATTTCCGAGCGCTGCAGGCTGCGAATCTCCGTGGCCCAGTTTTCGATGCTGGTTGCAATCAGTGCCAAAGCGGCAATGTATTCAGCATGCAGGTCGCGCGGCAAGACTTGGCTCGTGATGGGCTGCTGGGTTAATTTTAGCTGCTTTAAAACACTGGCTTCAACTGCGGGCGGAACGTTGGCAAAAGTACCCACGGCTCCGGAAATCTTGCCGGACTCCACTCCTCTTGCCGCATGCTCGAACCGGTCAATATCGCGGTTAAGCTCGGCATACCAGCGGGCCAGCTTAAGCCCAAAAGTCGTCGGTTCAGCCTGCACGCCGTGCGTACGCCCCATCTCGACCGTATCCTTATACTTGAGCGCCTTGGCCGCAATCGTCGCCTTTAATTCGACTAGGTCCTGCCGAATGATGGCATCGGCTTGCCCGAGAAGATAGCCCTGCGCGGTATCAACCACGTCAGTTGAGGTAAGACCAAAGTGAACCCATTTTTTCTCCGGGCCGAGGCTTTCCGAAACCGTCCGCGTGAAGGCCACCACATCATGGTGCGTTGCCGCTTCAAGCGCAGCAACCCGCTCAACCGTGAACCCCGCATTTTGCGCGATTTTAGCCGCATCTTCCTTAGGTATTTCGCCTAATTCGCTCCATGCATTTACCGCCGCAATCTCAACCTGGAGCCAGGCCTCATACTTGTTTTCATTTGACCAGATTTTCCCCATCTCTGGGCGTGTATAACGATCAAGCATTGGACTATAGCTCCCATGGATCTTGCAAGACAATTGTCTGCTCGCGGTCAGGGCCAACCGAAACCGTCACGAGCGGGACCCCTACCAAGTCGGAAACACGCTGCAAGAATTTCTGGGCATTGCCCGGCAAATCCGTCCACGTTTTGGCACCCGTAATATCTTCTTCCCAGGCTGGCAGTTCTTCATAAACCGGCTGACAGCGGTCTAATTCCTTCAGGCTTGCCGGATAATAATCAATTTTTTGCCCGTCCAACTCATATGCGGTTGCAATTTTTACCGTGTCAAAGCCACTGAAAATATCGAGCAGGTTAAGGCTCAATGCGTTGATGCCGGCCACGCGCTTGGCGTGCCGCAGAGCCACAACATCAAGCCAGCCAACCCGACGCGGGCGCCCCGTAACCGTGCCGTATTCATGGGCCGTTTCCCGGATGCGGTCACCTGTTTCATCCAGCAGCTCGGTCGGGAAAGGACCGGCTCCAACGCGGGTCGTGTACGCCTTGCAGACGCCGATCACCGTCTGCAGGAGGTTGGCCCCGATTCCAATTCCGCTGGCAATGCCACCGGAAATCGTATTTGATGACGTAACAAAGGGGTAGGTGCCCTCATCAAGATCGAGCATGACGCCCTGCGCGCCCTCAAAAAGCACTCGGTCTTGATTATCGAGGGCGGCGTCAACCAAAACCGTGGTATCAGTCACATACTTCTGCAATTTCTGACCATATTCATAGTACTTGGTAAAGATATCGTCATAGTTAAGTGCAGGCTTGCCGTAAATCTTGGTGAACAACTCGTTCTTTTCTGCAATGTTGGCCCGCAATTTGGCGCTAAAAGTATCTCTTTCAAGCAAGTCGCAAACCCGGATGCCAACCCGCGAAGCCTTATCCATGTAGGCCGGCCCGATGCCATTCTTGGTCGTGCCAATCTTGCCCGCACCCTTGGCCTCTTCCTGATATTCGTCCAGCAGAATGTGGTAAGGCATGATGACGTGCGCGCGGTTGGAAATCTTAAGCTTGCTAGTGTCAATGCCGTTTTGAGCCAAGTTGGCCAATTCAGCTAGAAGCACTTCGGGATTAATCACCACGCCGTTGCCGATCACCGCACCCTTGCGTGATGCAAAAATACCTGACGGAGTCAACCGCATCTTAAAGGTCTTGCCGTCCATTTCAATCGTGTGTCCGGCATTGTTGCCACCATTTGCGCGGACCGCATAGGCAGCCTCCCTGCTCAAAAAGTCGGTAATTTTGCCCTTACCTTCATCGCCCCATTGACTTCCAACAACTGCAACTGCTGTCATACTTTTCACCTCATAAAAATTTTTCCAAATTCACGTTATTAGTCTAGCAACTTCTAATCGCTCCGTCAAGGAAAAACACGAATTATTATGGCGTATATGTTTTAAATAGTTCGATTATAATATTGACAAGCCGGGGATTTTTTATTATAGTTACTGCGCTACAAAAGTTCTTAGTTTAGGAGCGGATTTATCAATGAGCAATTATTTTAACGTAGAAGCCTTCGATTATGATGATATTCAGCTTATTCCCAGCAAGGGGATTATCAAAAGCCGTCACGACGCGGATACCAGCGTTAAGCTAGGAAACCGAACATTCAGGATCCCGGTTGTTCCGGCCAACATGGAGAGCGTGATTAATGCTGACCTAGCCGTCTGGCTCGCCCACAACAATTACTACTACGTAATGCACCGTTTCCAACCGGAAAAGCGCCTTGATTTCATTAA
Organism: Lactobacillus sp. CA30L; assembly: GCF_059900845.1. Lineage (NCBI taxonomy): Bacteria > Bacillati > Bacillota > Bacilli > Lactobacillales > Lactobacillaceae > Lactobacillus > Lactobacillus sp. CA30L. Next base: position 187,224 of record NZ_JBWXGB010000003.1, on the reverse strand, counting down.
GATGATGCATAAAAAAGGCCTGTTTGCCTCGATTGCTGTCGGTATTAAGCAAGGGGAGTACGATTTTATCAATCAACTGGCCCAAGAAAAAATCATCCCCGAATATATCACCATCGATGTCGCCCACGGCCATTCCGTGTACGTTATTGACATGATCAAGCATATCAAGGAAAAATTGCCGGACGCGTTTTTAACTGCGGGCAACGTGGCAACTCCGGAAGCGGTGCGTGAACTGGAAAATGCCGGTGCAGATGCCACCAAAGTTGGCGTCGGCCCCGGACGCGCCTGCATCACCAAACTCAAAACTGGTTTTGGCACCGGCGGCTGGCAGTTGGCTGCCCTGCGCATGTGCAGCAAGGTGGCCAGCAAGCCGATAATCGCCGATGGCGGCATACGTTATAACGGCGATATTGCCAAATCTGTCCGCTTCGGTGCAACCATGGTCATGATCGGTTCCATGCTCGCCGGACATGAGGAATCCCCCGGCAACGTGATTAAGATCAACGGCAAGGCCTACAAGCAATACTGGGGCTCTGCGTCTGAAGTCCAGAAGGGCGCCTACCGCAACGTTGAGGGCAAACAGATGCTGGTGCCCTACCGCGGACCCATCGCCGACACGCTGCAAGAAATGCAGGAAGACCTGCAGTCATCCATTTCCTATGCTGGTGGCAAGGACCTCAGCGCCATTAGGCACGTTGACTACGTTATCGTCAAGAACACGATCATGAGCGGTGACAAGTAGCCCGGCAACTTTTCTGGCCAAACTTTGAAATTGTTATGGAAATAAAGCGTTTTTTTCGCTAAAATGGTATTTGTCTCAGCATTGTTAGGTAGTCAGTGCTGAGATTTTTTGTGCGCAATTTATAATTAAAAACCAAATTTCGCTGATTCTTTAGTCATTTCAACTTGAATTCGCCCACATGCCCGCGCGGTTTTCTCCCCCTATTTTTACGCAATCAATTTAATTGTGATTGGTAGTACAATGTTAATTAGTAAAGGGCTTTCACAAAAGGAGGAGCACAATGACCAAGATTGATTATCAAAAGCTAGTTGACGAAATGCGGGCCGAGTTTAAGGCCGGCGATGATAAACGTGATGCGGGCTTACCGACACAGATTCCCGGGGTGGAACGCTTCGATGACCTGCCATACGGCGAGGAGCCAACCTACCACAGGCTCGACGTCTACCTGCCCCGAAACCCCACCAGGACAAAATTGCCCGTGATTATCAACATTCACGGGGGCGGCTGGGTCTACGGGACCAAGGAAACCTACCAGTTCTACTGCCTTGCCCTGGCAAAGGAGGGTTTTGCCGTCGTCAATGCCAATTATCGTCTGCCGCTTGATGTTGTCTATCCCAGTGAGCTCGATGACATCAACCGCGTCTTTCACTGGGTCGCACAAGACGAGCACGCCAACCGGTATCACTTCGACCTGGACAACGTGTTCGTCGTCGGCGACAGTGCCGGTGGGCAAATGGGCGAGCAGATTCTGGCCGTCTACACCAACAGTGAATACCGCAAGTACTTTGGCTACACCGTTCCCAACTTGACCATCAGGGCGGCAGCACTGAACTGCGGGGCCTACTTCCTGACCGCAATCAACTCTTACCACGGCGCGCCCGAGGCCTACTTCCGGCCGGAAATTCGCATGGCAAAAAGCGACCAGCTAAACGTTGAGCAGTACCTCACCCACCACCTGCCGCCGCTCTTTTTGGCAACCTCCACCGACGACTTCTTGCGCGATAACGCCTACATGTTGGCCGGCTACCTGCGTGCGCGGGGCATCTACCATGAACTGCATTCCTACGGCGACAAGGACCACCCGCGCGGCCACGACTTCCAGATCAACCAGCGTGACGACCTGGCACGCAAGTGCAACTTGGAGGAGCTGGCGTTCTTCCGCAAGTACATGGGATAGCAATGGGCAATAACGAAACAGCCCCCTTTTAATCTAAAAACAAGCTTCTGCATAGTTACCTTAACGTCTAGCTATCAGAAGTTTTTTCATGATTAAACATTTATTCGCTTTAAAAGACATAATTGTTTATTTATGTATCCCCTTAACTAGCAAATTAGCTATTTTTCCTTGCAAAATCAGCTAATTCAAGGCTCGGTTCAATTCTCTTAACTTGTAGTTTAGGCATTATAATCTTTCATAATACGTTTAAGACTGGCTACAGTCTGTTGAATTAACGATTCAGTTTTTCGTTCGGTCAGGTAAGCAAGGCCATAAGAAAAGTCATCTTGATAATTCAAGTTGTAATAACTAAACCCGGTTTGACCAGAACTGATTGCAAAATTAGGAATGATTGCTGCTGTGGAAGTCGAAGCTAAAACATAGTTGTACATCAAAGAATAATTATCAACCGCTTTGATATTAGCCGTGCCCAGCTTTCTGTATAAGACTTGATTCAATTTAAAGGCACTCGGATAGGATTGATCGGTAAACGGGATTAGCACTTTAAGATTTTTAAGCTCAGATAAGTGAACAAGTGACCCTAATTTATAAGTTGAATCAGAATTGAGCATTACCATGAACTTACCCGCCATTGCCTTTTCAAAACATATCCCGGGTGTGTTTTCAACAACGTCATTTGCCACCATTGCTACGTCAATTTTGCGGTTGGCCAGTTGCGAAACATAATCACCCACGTAATTAACGACAAAGTTAAAACTTCCGGGCACAAATTGTTTCAAAAAAGTTGTTAGCAGGTCACTTTCAAACGGTGAGTAATCCAACCCGACATTAATATTGCTAAGGCTTCGCTTCTGATGCGTATTTTTTATATTGACAATCGCCGCGTCCTTTTCCTTGAGTATGTTTAGCGCAACACCATAAAAGTACTCACCATCCCCAGTTAAGGCGATTTTATGTGGATTACGAATAAGCAGCCTAGTCTTTAGCTCTTTCTCCAGATCATTGATATTTTTAGAGATAGCAGGTTGGGTAAAATTTAACTTCTGAGCTGCAACGGTAAAGCTCAAGTTATCAGCAACATAGATAAAGCAACGTAGTTGGGTAAAATTCATTTTATTATTCCTCTTGGTAATAACCTATTACAATGTCTGAACGGTATATTCACTTTCACAAGCTATCATTAGTATTAGTAATATACGTACTAATGAAAGGAAAACAAGCATGACAAACATATATGATGTTGTAATTATTGGTGGTGGACTAGCGGGCTTTGCAGCTGCAACCGAAGCTGCCGACAAGGGACTCAAGACGCTGCTTTTGGAAAAGGGGCATACAACTGGCGGAACCGGCAATTATGTAGAAGGAATCTTCGCGGTTCAATCACAAATACAAAAAGAAGCCGGTATTAAGATTAAGCCAGAAAGCATTCTTCAAGCTGAGCTTAATTACTCGCACTACCAGGCCGATGGAATGATTTGGAAAAAATACATTCACCAATCCGCCGCAAACGTTAGCTGGCTGCAGGACCACGGCGTTAATTTTACGGGTGTAGTTAACATGGGGACAGGAGTGGCCACGTGGCACTTGTTTGAGGGCTACGGCGATCATGCTATTCACGAGGGCTTGGAACCCTATATTAGAGAAAAGGGCGTTGAGATAAAAACATTAACGCAAGCCCAAGAACTGACCCCAACTGGCTCCGGCGATTTTCTACTAAAGATTGTTAACGTTGCTGATCACTCTACGCAAACCGTCACTGCCAAAAATGTTATTCTGGCTACTGGCGGCTACCTTAATAACAAGGAATTAATGAAACACGCCAACAAGTATAACCCCGAAAAAATTGTTGCCGTCAATTCCGGCAAAAGCACCGGTGACGGCCTGCAAATGGCCTGGAAGCTTGGCGCACGTAAATTTTTCACCGGTATGACCATGAACTTCGGTGGTCAGATCTATGACCAAACCGGGCAAGTACCGACTTACGAACTTTCAGACTGGAACTTGGGCAGCGCGGTCTGTGATGAACCGATTTTATGGGTTAACGAAAACGGTGACCGGTTCGTCAACGAGTTCGACTGCGTAACCAACTGGGCCAATGAAGGCAACTCAATGTTGCGCCAAGACCGCGTTTTTGCGATTTTTGACCAAAAAACAATCGATGACTTTACCAATAAGGCATTCCCGCTAGACCTGCACCCCTTCTATGAGCTGCCAAATTATCCTAACCTTAAAAAGGAAATTAAAACGGCTCTAGATAAGAAGCTTAGCTTCATCACTAAGGCAAATAGCCTGGATGAACTAGCCACTAAAATCGCTGCCCCCAATTTATCCGCAAGTATCAGTCACTACAATGATCTCGCATCAGCTGGCTCTGACGGCGACTTTGGCAAAAATGCACGGTATCTCCTGCCAATTAAACAGGGACCATTTTACGCAATTGAAATGGCGGTTGGCGCTTTTACCACCGGTGACGGACTAAAAGTAAATATTAATAACGAAGTAATTGATCAACAGGGGCGGCCGATTAAGCACTTATATGCAATTGGAAGCGATGGCTCTGGGGTCATCTACGGCGACACTTACGGCGTGGAGGTTAGTGGGACCCATGCCGGCTACTGTATCTACTCTGCCCGAAACGCTGTCGATAGCATTGTCAACAGCCCAGCGGAAGTCGATTAAACTTTAAGCACCTAAAAGGACTGTCCGGTAATTCCGAACAGCCCTTTTATTATTGTGCACTGCCCAGTTTCCAATAACCCCAAGCAATCATCAATAACATCAGTAGCAATAATACAATCCCAACTAAAAACACGATATTCCAATTCAAAAACAGTTCATAAATCAAACTTACAGCGGGTACAGAGAAAGCACCTATTAAGTAAGTAATTGAGTTAATGTAGGAATACCCGGCTGCAAAGTTCTTCCCCAAGATATCTTTGGCAAAAATCTGCTCACCCGGTCCATAAATATCCGTTAAAACGTCAGCACCAATTGAACTGATCAGCGCAAAGGAAACCTCATGCCTCGTTGTAGCCATAATAAGTAGCGGAAAAGTACACAAGCCCAGTAGCGTCCAAAGCGGCAGCACTCTGCGGCCACCAAACTTTTCGGTTGTGATAGCAAAAAGCGGCGTAATCAAAATATCAATACTGGTCATAATGGTCTCCATTAGACCACCAGCTTTAGCACCAAAGCCGACCTTAACCGCATAAGTGGGAAAGAGCTGACTCATATTCGAAGCAAAAGTAATTGCTACAAAGAAAATCAACGTGATCAGGAATTGCCGTGATAAAATAATCTTCTTCGCATTTGCAGACTCATCGGGCTGTTCAATTCTAGTGTTATTTGCTTTTGCGGCTTCAAAGCCGTACGGCCTTAACCCTAGCACTTGCGGACTCGTTTTCATTAATAATGCACAGGGAAGTCCTAAAAGAAGTGTTAGGCCCGCAAGAATCAGCATGGTTTGACGCCAACCAACCGAGCCGATAAGGAAAGTCAAAGTTGGCGTCATAATTAACAAGTAGACGGTCGAAACAAATGAACCCATGGTAAACGCAAGGTTTTTCTTTTTGGCAAACCAATTATTAAGTACTATTCCTTGAACAACGGTACCACAGGTCGCACTACAGGCACCGACGATTATTGCAAGTACATAGAGTTCCCAGACTTCGTTAATTAACGAAAAAGCCCATATGCTAACGGTTCCAACAATCACGGCCGTCAGCGTGATTTTGCTCAGACTAACCCGGTCAACAATCTTGCTAATTATTGGCAGCATAGCAGCAATTGTAAAGCTGATTAGCGTGTAGTAGAGTGCCACAATTGACATTCGGCTATTAAGCGATTGAACTAGCGGATTTAAAAACAGGCTGAACAGTAGCGTGTACGTATATTCCAGCAAGCTCATTAGTAGGCCCGTGGCAATAATAATCAGCCAGGGATAGATCCTCTGCAGTTTTTGTATAACTTCATTATTAGACATTTAGTTCATACTGCATCAATTCAAGCGACTGTATTATAACGCAGCCTGCTGGCCGGCCAACCTGCCAAACGTTTGGGCATGACTTGCGGTCAAGCCCGGGACGTGATCCGGATATGAACCCCAGAAGAAGCCGCCGCTTGCATTGCCAGCTGCAAATAAGTGCGGGATCACTTCACCTTGCGTGTTAAGAACCTGCATCTTAGTGTTGATGCGCAAACCATCGAGTGTTGCCAACAGGCGCCCACCATAAACGGCACCGTAAAATGCACCATCAGTTATTGGCAAAAGTCTGAAGCTTTCCTTGCCAAATTGGGTGTCTTGGCCTTGGGCACACATTTTATTGTAATCAGCAACGCTATCTACAACATTTTGAACTGGCAAATTCAATTTTTTAGCCAGTTCTTCAACAGAATCCGCCTTCTGAATAAAGCCTTCTTTAATCCTAGTGGCAATCTCTTCCTTATTTTCATCCGTATTGTAAAAACCAGGCCAGTTCAAACGTGCACAGCCTAACGTGTGGAACTTCTGCAGATTATTCATGGTCGCATCGTTCCAAATTGCCACTTGCAGGTAGCCCGGCTGCTTAGTTGCCCTGTTCATGTCAAACTCGTACGGCGCACTTTCGTTTCCTACCCGTTCCCCCTTCAAATTCAACTTCAGCAACGGATAGCTGCCCATCCAGAAGTAACCCACGTCTTCCCAAGACTTAACGTAGTACTCGTTCGTGTTAGTGCCAACAGGAACCGAGCCCCGGTCGAAAATAATTTCAGCGGGCTCTTCATCCCGCCAAGCACCAATCTCAACCGCAGCAACCTGGCCTGAACCATCGTCGCGTGGACTGTCTGAATAGACGTTCTTCTTCAAGCCGAGCGGATTCCACTTCTGCATTAGGGCTTCATTTGAGCCGTAACCCCCAGAGCAAATGATGACGCCCTTCTTGGCCTTAAATTCTTTTACTTCAGAAGTCTCCGTGTTTTTGGTAACAACACCAGACACGACACCATTTTCGGTAATTAAGTGTTCTAGCTTGGTTTGCCACATAACCTGCGCTCCAAGCTCCTGCGCCTTTTCAACCACCCACTTACCATAGAAGACATCTTCGTTTTTATCGTTGGTAACATCATGCTCGGTTGGAAAGGCCGTATTAATCAAAGTCTGATAATGAGCATCTGGTTGAGCGTAAAGACAAGCACCATGCGGCTTCAGAACGTTATCTTCAAGCCAGTCAACCGTGGCTGCACTATTATTAACCCACGTCCAAAGCAATTTTTGATCAACATTATCCTGGGCAAAGGCGGATAGATAGTTAATTAATTGGTACTTATCAATTTCTATGCCCGCCTTCTTTTGTGCTTTCGTTCCAACGGCTGCAAGCGAGAGGCGGTACAGAAAGCCCGTGCTCTTCACCTTATCGATAAGCAAAACTTTGGCACCTTTTTCAGCGGCCGCACATGCTGCCATGCCGCCTGAGTTGCTGGCACCCACAACAATTACATCGTATTCGTTTTCATTCATGTTCATAATTATTCTCCTAAAATTATATTCTTTTGCTTGCTCTTCTCTCGCCAACAATAACTGCGATTAAGACAACCAGTTCACACGCAGCTACAATTCCGACGACAATGTTCCAATTATGCGATTTGTCAGCAATGCTACTCAAAACAGGTGTTGCAAACGCGCTAACAACATAGGTGATTGAACTTGCGTAAGAATAACCCGCGTCGAAGTCCTTGCCCAAGATATCCTGGGCAAAGACCTGCTCGCCCGAGCCCATGACAACGGAAATTGCATCAGCGGGTATCGCAGCTGCTAGTGCTAGTGGAACCAGTCTGGTCTGGTTGGCCACAATCATTAATACGGGCGCCAAAATCGTAAGGAACAGCCACCATGGCAAGGCCTTGCTACCGCCGAAATGATCGGTAGTAATACCAAACAGCGGTGTCATTACGAGGTCAGCAACAGTAATGATCGTTGCAATTAATCCACCTACACCGGCACCAAAACCAATACCCTCAGCAAATGACGGCCAAAGTGACGTCATATTGCCGGCAAATTCGTTGAAACAGAAGAAGACGAGCACTAGCACAAACGACAAGGAAAAGATTACCTTGCCAACACTTGAATTAGTGCTGCTGGTTTCATCATCTTCATCATTTAGTTGTTTTAATTCTTCTTGCGAGGACACACCATAAGGTAATAAACCCAGTTTGGCAGGTTCAACCTTTGTAAAGAGTGAACAAGGAATACCAACTACCAGCATGATAATTGCCAATATGATAAAGGCCCTGCGCCAACCATTGCTTTGAATAATCTGGGAAGCAACGGGCGTGATGATTGCTAGAAAAATCGTGTTAAAGAAGGCCCCCGCCGTAAACGCAAAGTTCTTTCTCTTAACGAACCAATTATTGATTACTACACCTTGAACTACATACCCGCTAAACCCGCAGCAGATACCAACGACACCAGCCAAGATATAGAAAGCAATGACGCTATTGGCCATTGAAAATAACCAGGTCGAAACGGCCGCTACAGTAATTGAACCTAAAAGCAACATCGAAACGTTCACTTTATGGATAAATTTCCCTACTAAAGTTGTCCCTATTGCCGTTGCCAAAATCAGGACTGTGTAGTAATAAGACACGGACCCTAACCTGCCGCCGCCAATTGAATTAGCCAGCGGCGTCAGAAAAAGTCCCATTACCTGTGTAAATACCCCCGCAACGACGCCACATAATAAACCGGTAGTGACAATCATCAACCAGGGATACAGCTTTTGCTTTCTACTCATTTCATTTATCCTTTCTCATTTTTTTATTTCCTTTGACACATTTATGGTAGCATTGAGTTAAGCACTTACATCAGACATTAAAGAAAACAGCTTTGCCAAATTGGCAAAGCTGCTCAACACTTTAGGTGACTATTATGAACACTACACAAATAAAATATTTCTTATCACTGGTGAGAACCAAAAACATCTCGCAAACCGCCAATCAGTTGTTTGTTGCTCCTTCAACCGTTTCCAAAAACATCCATAAATTAGAAACCTTTTTAGGAACCAAACTGATTAAGCCTGGACGCCGCGGCATCGAACTAACAACGAGCGGTGAGTTCTTTTACATTAAGGCCAAACGCCTTTACAAAGATATTGATGATACAATAACCGATATTAAAAATAGCAATTTGAAGGCAGACGAACCAATTACCGTTGCTTTTACCGGTTCATTGTTTGAAATAGAATTTTTATCAAATTTCATTCAAGCTTTGGACAGAAAATTGCAGCCAAGAATCAACCTTGAAATTTTTGACCCCAATGATGGCAACGGCATTTCTACTTCCTTAATTCAGGGCAGGTACGACTTTGTTTTATACCAAAATGACTTCTTCATTGACAAAAGAGAAATTACGTTTGAACCCGTTTTTTCAACCGGATTATCAGTCATAATTTCGAAGAAAAATCCACTTAGTAAAAAGACTTCCTTAAATATTAAGGATTTAGCCAAGGAAAATGTCTACATCTGGAACTCTGTTCCACCGCTTCCTTTAATCAATCACTTTAAGTTTGAATTGGCCCTCAAATATCCCGAGTTTAACTTCAAAAGCATCAGCGACGAAGTTGTCCTTGAAATTCTATGCGCTAGCAATCAGTGCCTGGGCATTGTTCCCAGCGTTCTTTATGACAAGGTCAACGAAAATTTGGACTTTGTTTTATTAAATTATCCAATATCATTCGAAAACGGGATTGCTTACCGAAAAGGCTACGAGCAGAAAAAGTATTTCAAGCCCATTTTTACTGCCCTGAAAAATGCGGAGTTAATTGAAAAAGAAAGTTGGATATATTAAAAAGCCCAAGGAAAAATTTCCCTAGGCTTTTTAACTGCATATCTAATTCTTATTACCTATTCATTATCTTGTTCCAGCGCTTAATCCACGAAGACAGGTGGCTGTTAACGTACGCGAAGTCCATCGTCTTGGCGCGCTTGGTCACGGCCCCGTAGGTCTTGTTGGCGGCTTCTGCCGGCGTCAGCTTGACCTGCGTGTTAACCGGTGCGTTGTTGAGCGACTTGGCACTGGCCACGCGCTTCTGAATGACCTTGCTCAGGCGAAAGTCGATGTACTTGTAGGCGGCCTCGACGTTCTTGCTGCCCTTCAGTATGCCGACGTTGTCGTAGTTGACGTAGGTGCCGGAAGCCGGTACCAGATACTTCAGGTTGGGGTTGGTCGCCTGGAGCATGGCAACCGCGTAATCGCCAACGACCGCGGCGCTAACCTCGCCGGTTTTAAACATGTTGCTCAGGTCCGAACTCTGCGTGTACGTCTTCACCACATTGGGCTTCAGCTGCTTCATCGCCTTAAAGGCCACCTCAGCGTCATCGCTGGTCGGGCTGGTCCCCGCGTATTCGCCCGCGACGTAGAGCATCGCCGGACCAAAGGTGGTCACGATGTCCGGAACGGCAATCTTGCTCCTCAGTTTCTTGGACCACAGGTCGCCCCACTCCTTGATGTGGACCTTCTTAGGGTTATAGATGATGCCCACGCTGTTGGCGGTGTACGGGACCGTGTTGGTGTCCCGGGCCAATTTTTGCTCGGCGGGCGTCAGCGTTTTGAAGTTTTTGAGCTTGGAAAAGTCTAGCTTTTTAAACAGCTTCTTCTTGGCACCCGTGGTGGCATTGTTCTGCGCCAGCTCGATGACGTCAATCGAGGAATTGGGGTTGTGCTCAACCTGGATTAACCTGGTTGAACCATCCTCAAACTGTGTAGAGATCTTGACCTTTTCTTGCTTGGCAAACGGATTGAGCACGTCCGAGCGCATCTGCTTGGTCGATATGCCAAAAGTTGAAACCGTTAAATTGCCGCCGCCGGAATTCGCGGAACAGGCGGAAGTAACAAGGGCGGACCACGCAACGATTACGCTGGCTGCCAGCAGACTGATTTTTCTGAATTTCATGAATGGACCTTTCCTAAAAACTAAATTACTTTGACAGTGGGTGCAAGTGCTTGGCCGGGAGGGTGACCGTTACCGGGTCGCCCGGGTCACGCATTTTCTGGCGCGCCTCCTCAACCTGGAGGACGCCCAGGGGCGTTTCAACCGTGTACTTGAAGCTCTGTCCGAGGTATTCGCGGCCGGTAATCGTACCGGCAAGAGTATTTGCGGCCTCCGCCCCCGCGTTCAACTGGATGTTTTCGGGGCGGATTGTCAACACGGTTGCCGCCGCGTTGCTTTCACCGGTGGCCAGGACCTGACCGTGATTTTCAACGTGGTAATCGTCCTGCCGGCTAGTGGCAGAGACGGGAATGAAGTTGTCGTAGCCGACGAAGCGGGCAACGTACTCCGTTTTTGGATGGTGAAAAATATTCTGAGGCGTGTCAAACTGTTCGATGTGCCCCCGGTTCATCACCAGCACCCGGTCGGAAATGGCGAAGCACTCCTGCTGGTCGTGGGTAACGAAGAGCACCGTGATCTTCATCTTCTGCTGCAGGCGGCAGATTTCCTCGCGCATCTTGAGCCGCAGCTTCGCATCGAGGTTGCTGAGGGGCTCATCCATCAGCAGCAATTGCGGGTTGGTGACCAGGGCGCGGGCCAGGGAAACCCGCTGCTGCTGACCACCGGAAAGCTGGGCCGGAAACTTGCTGGCCAGCTGGCTTAAGCCAGTCATTTCCAGCATCGCCTCAACCTTTTCCCTAATCTGGTCCCGGGGGACCTTGCGCATCTTCAGGCCAAACGCAACGTTGTCGTAGACGCTCAGGTGCGGGAACAGCGCGTAGCTCTGGAAGACCATGCCGAAGTTTCTCTTGTAAACGGGCACCTTCGTGATGTCCTTGCCGCCCACCAGAACCTGGCCGCTCGTCTCTTCGATTAACCCGGCGATGATCCGCAGTGTTGTGGTCTTACCGCAGCCTGACGCACCCAGGATCGACACGAGTTCGCCGTCTTCAACCGCGAAGGAAATATCCTCTAGGACATTGGTTTTGCCGTCGTAGGATTTTACTAATTTTCTAACTTCTAGATTTGCCAATGTAGTAACCTCTACTTAGTAATATTTTTGATGCCGATTGCTTTTTCAACCAAAAACATCATCAGTGCCGTGAAAATCATCAAAATCACCGAGATGGCGGACACGGTCGGGTCGTAGTTGTTCTGCAGGTAGTTCAGGATTGCCGGTGGCAGCATGGTCAGCGACGGTCCGTTCATGAACAGTGACAGCGGAATATTATTGAAGGAATTGATGAAGCACATCATGAAGGCGGCAATGATGCTTGCCTTGATGTTGGGCAGAACAATCAGGAAGAAGCCCCTTCTCAGCGAACAGCCGTAAATCCAGCCGGCTTCCTCAATGTGGCTGTCCATCAGCAGCATGCTCGCCGTGATCAGGCGAATAACGTAGGGCAGGCACAGTATGAAGTGGCCGATAATCAGGCTAATGAAAACGGGGATGCGCAGCGTGATCACCGCCGCCTGGTAAAGCGCAAAGCCGATCACTATTTCCGGAATCAGCGTAGGACTCAGGAAGAAGGACTGAAACCAGGAAGCGCGGTGGATGTTAAAGCGGGTCAGGGCGTAAACGGCCGGGATGCCGACCACTAGGGCCAGGCCGCTGGCAATCAGCGCCACAAGCAGGCTCGATTCAAAGCCCGCAATGAAGTCCGGCTGCTGAAAAATATTGGCGTACCAGGAAAACGTGACCCCGGTAAGCGGTAGGGAAATTGAATTTGCGGTATTAAAGGACGTAATCACGACTAAAATCAGCGGCAGCATAATCATGGCCAGGATAATAATCGAAATCACCGTCAGTGTTTTATTTTTACGATCAAGCATAACTCGGCCTTCGATCTAAATGACTAGTAATTCGCCTCATGATCCACATCGAGAGCGCAGAAATCAGGATTAGCACCAGGGCAATTACGCTGGCATTCTGCCAGTTCCCCAGGGTCATCGCCTGCTGGTAGATAAACGTCGACATCACCAAGTGCCGGTTGCCGCCCAAAATCTGCGGCGTGGTGTACGCGGTCATGGTGCCGGCAAAGACCAGGATGCAGCCGGTCAAAATGCCGGTGGTTAGCTGGGGAATGACAACCTTGAACAGTGAGTGCACCGGACTTGCACCCAGAACCGCCGCGGCTTCCTCGATTTCAATGTTTAATTCGGAAATGCTCCCAACGAGGGAATTAATCATAATTGGTAAAAACAGGTAAACCGAGCCGATAATAATAGCGGTATTTGAATAAAGAATATTCAGCGGGGCCGTGATTAAATGCAGCTCGAGCAACACCTTATTAATTATGCCATCATGGCCCAGGATAATAATCCAGGCAAAATTTCTGACGACGGCGTTGGTTAACATGGGGAAAAGTATCAGCAAACTCAAAATTTGCCTAATAACCGTTTTTTGTCTGCCAATCCATAAAGAGATGGGCAGCCGCAATAGCAGGACTAGTGCAACGGTGACGAATGCAATGAACAGTGTGCGGCCAATCACCTGCCAATTATACGAACTCTTCAAAAACTGCACGTACAGTGAAAGGAAGCCGCCCCGACCCTGGAAGGTCGGAACGATAATTTCAATAAGGGGGAAAAAGGTAAAAACTAAGACCCCCAAAAATGCTGGAACTAAGAGCCAGACGGCTGATTTTTGCTTCATAGATTACCTACGATTTGCTTTCCAGAATAGCAGTTTTTGTTTTGCACGTCAACAATTAATACGAACATAATATGTGATTATACGTTATAAAGTTTATAAAAAACTGATAATTAAAGGATTTAATTTTTTAAAATAAATTTTAATGAATAAAAAACGAACATTATTAGTAAATTGCGCTTAAGCATCTATCCTAGCATCCTTCTGACTGTATGAAGAGCAACAAAAAGGCGCTGAGAAAATCATCTCAACGCCTTTTTATTGTAATTTATTAGCAAGTTCCCTAACGGCATTTTGGCCCAAGTAGACGCAGTAACCGGCGCATTTCATCCAGTTGGCATGCGTTACACTTCCTTACCAAAATTATTATTTGGTATTGTTACCTGCTATTTCGTTTATTTCACCCCTAATTCTTTGAATCTCAGCAATCGGCACATTCGGGTCCGTGAGCGCCTGATCCAATTTAAATTTTAGTAGTTCCAGCTGGTTATCTTGCTGGGCATTCTTTTTGCTAACAAAGGTGGTGGGCAAGACCAGCTGCTGCTTCTGAATCTTCCAGGTGGTGAAATTGAGGTTATCCAAAAACTCTTGGTCGTGGGAAACGACGATTACGGCAAAGGGGTAATTTTTTAAAAATTCTTCTAGCGCTGTGATGGCTGATAAGTCCAAGAAGTTCGTTGGTTCATCCAGGATGAGCAGGTTGTGCCGGCCGAGCAAGACTTTAGCCAGCTTGAAGCAGATCAGTTGGCCGCCACTCAGGTTGCGGATTTCGGTTTGCAAAAATGGTCGCAGGTGCAGGTCGCCCAGCAATTGCAAAGTTGCAGTGTTGTCGAAGATACTCGTCCGTTGAATTTCTGCTTGCACGGTCTTGGATGACGTTCTTTCCCGGGACATATTTTGCCGAAAGAAGCCAATCTTCACCTTAGGATTAACCCATTCGTTGACTTTTTGCGTAGCCAATTGGCTTAGGAAGACGGACTTGCCGCTGCCGTTAGGCCCAACGAGCGCAATCTTCATGCCATTCTTGATTTTCAACTGACTGGGTATTGCAAACAAGTTTCGTTTCCCAATCGCAATTTTCTGCGGCTCAATTCGTAAGAGAGTGGTGTTTTTAGGCAATTCAAGGTTATCGAATTGTATATTATTGAGCGTGATTGAATGCCGCACTACCGGCTTTTTCAATTTAGCCGCTTCTTTTTCCATCCGGCCCTTGAGAATTGTGCTTGATCGCATTAACCGCTTTTGAATTTTACTTGAATCGGTGATTTTCCAGTCGGACCAAGATATATTCTTCTTCTTTTTAGTGGCACGTTTGCCTTTTTCTTCTTTTTGTCTTTGCGCCTTCTTCAATTTTTCAACGTGCTTTTTTTGATTACGGTAAGTAACTGTCTGCTTTTCCCGCTCCTTTTTCATCGCTTCGCAAAGCTGAACGTATGTTCCGCTGAATTGACTTACTTTTTTATCTTGTAATAACCAGACGGTGTTTACCGTTTGTTCCAAAAAATGGCGGTCATGACTAATAATTAAAACTGGTTGTGCCAAATTATTTACCAATTCAACTAGCCAGGACTGCTGGTCAATATCAAGATTAGACGTAGGCTCATCCAAAAACAATAGTCCAGTCCTGCAATGTTGTAGTCTATCCACTGCTTCTACAATAGCAGATTTTTCTTTTTCTCCCCCGCTCTCTTCATCATAATCCAGTATCTGGGGTACCGAGACAATTTGACAATTACGCTTTACCTGTCCTGTAATATCAAAAACCACTGGTTCATCATTTAACGCTTTGAGCAAAGTTGTTTTTCCAGCACCATTGTTTCCAATCAATCCGATGCGCTGTCCTTCTTGGATATTCAGACTACTTATGCGAAGCAGCTCTTCATTCTTATATTCAAGTTTAAGATTACTTATTTTGAGATATTCCATGCGGTGACACCTACCCTTCAGTAGCAGCTGCCAAAGTAAAAATTAGCAGCGAGCTTAACGGTTAATTGATTTCTGAAAGTCTGCTTATTTCCTGGGAAATTTTTTGAATCTCATTCATTGAAGAATCCGACCGGGCCATCAATTGATCTCGTTTAAATTTTAGAAGTTCCAGCTGGTTATCTTGCTGGGCATTCTTCTTGCTAACAAAGGTGGTGGGCAAGACCAGCTGCTGCTTCTGAATCTTCCAGGTGGTGAAATTAAGGTTATCCAAAAACTCTTGGTCGTGGGAAACGACAATTACGGCAAAGGGGTAGTTCTGCAAGAATTCCTCTAGCGCTGTGATGGCGGATAAGTCCAGGAAGTTCGTAGACTCATCCAGGATGAGCAGGTTGTGCCGGCCGAGCAAGACTTTAGCCAGCTTGAAGCAGATCAGTTGGCCGCCACTCAGGTTGCGGATTTCGGTTTGCAAAAATGGTCGCAGGTGCAGGTCGCCCAGCAGCTGCATGGTTGCAGTATTGTCGAAGATGCTCGTCCGTTGAATTTCTGCTTGCACGGTCTTGGATGACGTTCTTTCCCGGGTCATGTTTTGCCGAAAGAAGCCAATCTTCACCTTAGGGTTAACCCACTGCACAAGATTGTTCCGCCATAATTCTCCGAGAAAGACGGACTTGCCGCTGCCGTTAGGCCCAACGAGCGCAATCTTCATGCCATTCTTGATTTTCAACTGACTGGGTATTGCAAACAAGTTTCGTTTCCCAATCGCAATTTTCTGCGGCTCAATTCGTAAGAGAGTGGTGTTTTTAGGCAATTCAAGGTTATCGAATTGTATATTATTGAGCGTGATTGAATGCCGCACTACCGGCTTTTTCAATTTAGCCGCTTCTTTTTCAACGCGTTTTTCCAGCACTTTGCTTGAGCGCAGTATCCTTTTTTGCGTTCCGCCTAGATGAAGCTTCTTATCCTTCCAGTCGGACCAGGAAATATTCTTTTTCTTTTTATTGAATTGCTGACCCGTTAACTCGCGTTTTTTCTGGGCCTCTTTTAATTTGTGGACTTTTTTCTCCTGGAGCTGGTATTCAAGCGTCTGCTTCTCCTCTTCCTTCTCTTCCACTGCAACAAGCTCATCATAAGTACCACGATATTCCCTAACCTTGTGATCCTTAACCTGCCAAACCGTGTTAGCCGTTTGCCTCAAAAAATTCCGGTCGTGACTAACAATGATTAGGGGCTGGGGCAGGCTGTTGAGCAGCTGAACCAGCCAAGCCTGCTGCTCGATATCCAAGTTCGACGTGGGTTCGTCCAACATAAGCAGGCCATTGGGGTACTGCCGCAAGCGTTGAACCGCGGCAATGATCGCGGCTTTTTTACGTTCACCACCACTTTCCTCATCGTAGGTCAGAATCTGGGGCACTGAGATAATTTGACAATTGCGCTGGACTTGTCCTGTGATGTCAAAAACTACCGGTTCATTGTTCAAGACTTTGAGCAGTGTTGTCTTGCCGGCACCATTTGCTCCAATTAGTCCGATATGTTGTTTTTCTTGAACGTTTAAACTCGTCACTTCAAAGAGCTGTTCGCCCTGGTACTCTAGTTTGAGATTGTTTATTTTGAGATATTCCATGTGTAACACCCACTTTTAAACGGTGCTTTAGCTTTTGCGTAAAGAAAAAGCACTGCTAACCGATTGCCTAGAATCAGGTTAGCAGTGCACAAAAAGCCAGTGTCACAAAGAGACAACCGCACAAAGTTCATTACTAATTTCTGATCATAGGCAAAAGCATGCACAAGACGTGCACAGATTATTAATCCCTTTTTGCTTATTAATAAAATCAGAAATTAGTTCTTCATTTTAGGCAGTTACCTCGTTTTCTTAAGTTAGACTTAATATATCATTGTTTTTTAATTTTGCCAAGTAGTTTATCCAGTTTCTCTTAACGCGGAAAATCAGTCCACCTTGGCAAAGACCTCACACACCATCGGCGCTTGGGGGTAAAACTTTTTGCCCGCCCTTTCATATTCTTGCTTAAAAAAGCGGTCATGGATTTTCCGCCAGTTTTCATAAGTGCGATCGCCTTCATGGTAGGCATGTTCAACCGAAATCAAATTATAGGGCACAATTTCTACCACCTTTTCCTGGACCACACATACCGGACTCCCAGCGCTGGTCAGAACAATGCCCCACTCGCCGACTTGAGGCAATTCATCGTTCTGGTCGTATAACTCATAAGCCGACGTCGTTGCCGTTTTAATTCCACGCTTTACTAGAGCGGCCAGTCCGTCTGGATCATCGCCAAAGGCCCAGGCATCAACCGGCGTGTCCACTGCCATACTGTGCCGCTTGCAAAAATTTTGCCAAAAATCTTTAACTTCCTGGTTCATTATAGCCACCATTCCGGCGTTAATTCGCCTATTAGCGCTACCTTGCCCTGCTTGTAATCCAGCATCACTTCAACGCTCCGGTAATCTTTTTCCATCATCTCGACGATAAACTCGCGGCAGGCCCCGCATGGCGCACCGGTCTTGCCGTTGGACATCACGGCCAACACCCGGGCAATTCGCGTTTCGCCCTGCGTAATCATGTTAAATAGGGCATTGCGCTCAGCACAGACGCCTAATCCGCACGCCGTATCGATGCAGACCCCAGTATAAATCTGGCCGGATGCACCCAAGACCGCGGCCGCAACGCCGCCAGCCTCCATATGCGGTGACAGTGCGTGGAAGCCTTGCACGCGCTTGGCTGCCTGGTACATTTCTTGCCATTTTTGATCCATCATACATCTCCTTAATTGGCTCTGCAAAAATGCAGTCCATATCACTTCGACGTTAAATTTTTCGCCATGAGAATAAATTCATAGGTGCCCCCATTTGACGGTGCTTGTTCCGCGCCGGTGACCGTAAAGCCTGCCCTAGACCTTAAGGGCGCTCTTGTTGAAGCTGGCTACCGCTAGGATAATCGTATCGCGGTTTTGCATCCGCCGCACGTAGTCCTCAATCAACCGCATTAACTGGATGCCCAGGCCGTGGCCGGTTAAACTTGGAGCCATGCCCAGGCCAACTTCTATCTGGCCCGGTATGGTCGTCTCCTCCAGGCAGAAAAAAGCGACGAGTTGGCTCCCTTCGTCCAAGACCTGGAAGTAGCGGTCGCCCCGCAACGTGGGCGACATGATCTCCTCGTAGTCCTCTTGGTCATTTTCCATGTCATAGAAGGCGTACTCGCCATCGTAATGCCAATCTTGGGCAATAGCTGCTGCGTTCTCCTGCGTCAACTGCCCAATTGTCTGAAAGGTATTTTGCTTCATTGAATTCCTCTTTTGTTGAATTATAAAAGTAATTTTATATTAATTATATTTTAATAAATTTTCAAGTGCAAGCTTAATGCCCATTGATACCAAAAAACTCGTTGCTACCTAGATTATAGTAACAACGAGCTCAGAAATTTTTATCAGCTATATAGTATTGGTTAAGAGGCTACTTCTGCGTGGCTTGATATTTTTCAATTCCGTGCAGCAGGCGTTTAAGACCGTCTTCCACCATTGCTGGCGGGCAGGCCAGGTTCATGCGGATAAAGTCGTGGCCGTTGCCGCGGTAGACGCTGCCCGGCGAGACAATCAGGCCCGTTTCGCGCTGCAGGTATGCGGCTAGGGTTTGGCTATCCGAACTCACCGCATGCACGTCCAGCCACATGAGGTAGGTCGCCGTCCCCGCAACTACATGGACGCCGGGCAGGTGCAGGTCAATGAATTTTCGCGCATAGGCAAAGTTGTCGTTCAACTGCTTAAGCAGGGCTTGCCGCCAAGCGTGGCCCTCCTCGTAGGCCGCGATTGTCCCCGGAATGGCCAGCAGATTCGGCTCGGCCACCTCGTCACTGTTGAGACCACGGTTGACCATCGCCCGCAGGTTTTCACGTGGAACAATAACGGTGGCTGCATGCAGCGCCGCCACGTTGAAGGTCTTGCTGGGTGAAACAAGGGCGATCACATTATCTTGCGCCTTGCCCGTAACCGTAAAAGCCGGCGTGTAATCCTCACCTGAACGAACCAGGTCGCCATGGATTTCATCAGATACCAGCACCACATGATATTGGTGGCACAAGTCAGCCACCCGCTGCACTTCCGCACCCGTCCAGACTTTGCCAATTGGGTTGTGCGGGTTGCAGAAGATCATCATCGTAGTCAGTGGTTGGGCCAGCTTTTGTTCAAGATCATCCCAGTTAATCGCATAATCTTCACCATCAAAGAGTAAGTCATTGGATAAAACGTGGCGGCCGTTATTCTCAATCGAGTTATAAAACATGTTGTAGACTGGTGCCTGCACGAGAACGTTATCACCAATGTGGGAAGCGCGGCGGACAATCGCTGACAGTGCGGGGATAACGCCGGTGACGAAGATCATCCACTCGCTCTGCGGCCGGTGGCCGTGCTCCCGCTCATACCAGTCCG
This sequence comes from Lactobacillus sp. CA30L, assembly GCF_059900845.1. Classification (NCBI taxonomy): domain Bacteria; kingdom Bacillati; phylum Bacillota; class Bacilli; order Lactobacillales; family Lactobacillaceae; genus Lactobacillus; species Lactobacillus sp. CA30L. Next base: position 167,324 of record NZ_JBWXGB010000003.1, on the reverse strand, counting down.
CCACAGCGGCAAAGTAATCGGCTCTTGGCCATTCGTAGCCAAACGCGCCCAGGTCAATCTTGTTTTTCAGTGCCCTGATTATTTCCGGCGCCGTTTTAAAGTCCATGTCGGCCAGCGCCATCGGAAGTTCACCCGGCTTGACATCCCACTTGACGGAATCAATCTGACTTCTATCCGGTGCGCTGCTAAAATCATACTTGTTCATTGTTAATCCCTTGGTTCTTGGTTTTGATCTGAATGTGTTGTCTTCAATCCAATTTTAGCACAAACAATTTCCGTTTGGTCGGGTTCAACCTTGTCTGAATCCACAATCAGCTCGCCAATTGCGGGGGCTGCAATCTTGCCCGAAATGGGGTTCTTGACGCTGTCAATTTTACTCGTGATTTCCGCTGTTACACGTGAAACGTATTCGAAGGCTAGGTCAGTGTGAAGCAGACTCGTATTTTTGATTTCTAACTCATCGATGTAGTTAAGCCCCTGCTCACTCTCAATCGTGCAGTTGACAAACTTAAGCTTGTGTCCGTTCCAAGCTAAATATTCGCCATCAATCGTGGAATCATAGACCGTTACGTTCTCACAGTTCCAGAACGCGTCCTTGGAAATAAAGGTTGAGTTATGCACCTCGACGTTTTTGGCACCGTCAAAGACATAATTGCCGATCACGCTGACGTGGTCCAGGTAGATGTCTTCGCTGTCCTTGCCGAAGTAGTCGCCGCTAATCGTGCTATTCGTGATCCTGATGTCCTTGCAGGTCCACATCGTCTCTTCCGCATTGGCAAAGTGCACGTGGTCAAGCACGATTCCTTGTGCCCGCCTAAAAAGCTTCGGCGCCTGGAGCGCGGAATTCCTGACCGTAATATTCTTGGTGTACCAGATTCCGCTGCGGGCCATCGTCTCAAAGGTGGTATTCTCAACTTCAACGTCTTCATCGTACCAAAGTGGATACTTCCACTTAAAAATCGAATCTTGCAGCTTAATGTTGCGCGCTTCTTTTAGCGGCGATTCGCCCTGGCCAAAGGTAACGCCCGTTAGCGTAGCATCCCTAAGGCCGAACAGGCTGCGCTCTCCTTCGTAATAATGGTTTTTGATGCTATTCATTTTTCATTCTTTCCATATATAATTTTGCGGTAAGTTTGTAGACTAAATGCGCGAAAGCCCCTTGCCTCCACGCACCTTTTTATGTCTATTAATTATCCGCCTCTAGCCGCGCAAATAAAAATACTTATTAGTTAGCCTTTTCAATTACAAAAAGTAATACTTCTTCATATTGCAAAGATATAACTATTGGTAATCGATCATAATTAGCAATCGGTATTTCCCATTACTGACTTTATGGCTAATAATGGTGTTAGAAAAGCTGCTGACGTCAGCAGCAATTATTAGCACTGCAAACATATTAAGGAGATTACATAATGGTTAAAAAACAAACAGCTGGTCGTGACAACTTGGGTGAATTCGCACCCAAATTTGCCGAATTGAATGATGACGTGCTATTTGGCGAGGTCTGGTCGCGTGAAGACAAAATGAGCGCACATGATCGGAGCTTAATAACCGTTTCAAGCCTAATAACCCAGGGCGTGCCCCAGGTAAAGGCTCACATAGCAATTGCTAAACAAAACGGCGTTACTAAAAGTGAAATGGTTGAACTAATCACCCATGTTGCCTTTTATGCCGGATGGCCAAAAGTCTGGTCAGCATTTGCAATTGCACAAGAGGTTTATTCGGATCAAAAATAATGTTTGGTGAAAAAGCCGCCTTGCAAGATAAGCTTTAGCTTATTTACGGAAATCACCATTTTATCAGAAGCACTTTAAAATATTATTTCACTCACGCTATTACAGAAAGGAGCGGCGCTGTTTCTGCACATTGACCTGCCTGCAGCTGCAAGAATTTATCCCGTATTAAATTTTTGCCTAACACTAATACCCCCATTTAAAAACGTACGCAGTAGGCATATGAACAGCAAATCGACGCCTAAACAAAAGATGTTAATTTTGAACATTAACGGCAAGCAATTTACCGCATCACTGGCCCCCAATTCCTCGGCTCAAGCACTAGTCGACTGGATTGGTTCCACTGAAAAGACCTTAAAATCAGATGACTATGGCAGCATGGAAAAAGTCGGCGAATTAGGCACAAACTTGCCGCAAAACGACCACCCAAGCCGGCGATCTGATTCTCTCTCAAGGGAACAAGCTTGTAATCTATTACGAGCCGAATTCATGGAATTTTACCAGACTAGGCAAAATCAACGACCTCAACGTTAAGGAATTCAAGCAATTGCTCGGCCACGGCCCGGTGACCGTCAAATTATTGATTATTTGTTTTTATGAGGGCAAATGTTCTTTTTAAACATTTGCCCTCACTTATCATGGGAAGAAGGAATTTCACTATGATTAGACCAAAAATAACGCTTTTTATTCTGACTTCACTAGATGGCCGGATTACCGGCGATTTTAGCAAAGCCTTGCCGACAAAATACACTTCTAAAATCTTCCAGCAAATAGGTTTCGAGCACTCGCTGACCGAAGACTATAACTTCCAAGGGTGGATCTACGGCAGCAACACCTCCACTTCATACTTTGCCAAGGGAACACCCGTTATCAATGAAGCGGTGCCCGAAGTGCCTGCGGGCGACTATATCAGTCCCGTTGCCCACGACGTTTACTACATTGCCTTAGACCGCAAGGGCCGCCTCAACTGGTCATCGGACACGACCAGCTACGAGGGGCATCCGGCTGGGGTAATTGAAGTATTAACCGATACGGCCAGCAACGGCTACAAGCACTTTCTGCGGGAACGAAATATTTCTTACCTAATGGCCGGACACGAAAATATTGACCTTCCCCTATTGTTGTCCAAGTTAGTCAAAATTTACCACATGAGCAATGTATTGTTAGGCGGCGGTGGCATCTTGAACTGGAGTTTCCTTTCGGCCGGGCTATGCGATGAAGTTGCAATGCTGGTCGCCCCGGCAATCGACGGGCAGCCCGACAGTGCACGCTTGTTCAACTCTGCGTTTACCCAAGATCCCCACCCGATTGGCTTTACGCTGAAGGAATGTCGCGTGCTAAAAGAAGGCAACCTGTGGCTGCGCTACACGCCCAACAACGTAAGTGCACGCGACAAAGTTGATCAGCAGGTTTAAGCCTTTGAAACAAAACTAATTAAAAATTGAACGCAAGCAAAACACCAAACTACTAGTATGTAATTTGGTGTTTTTTTAGTTTTATTTATCATTTAACGTATCAGAAATACAGCAATTGAATTTGTATACCTCAATGTTTTTGGAACCAGTAAAATTCGGGACATAAGAAATAATGCTGCTAGCATCCCTAACCAGTTCGTATTCTGCATTCTCTTTAACGTTGAAACATCAATTAAAGAAGCGCCCTGCTTCCTTACTTTTAACGTCATAATTATCCCCCGACTCTGAAACATCAATTATCTTTATACCGTAATTATGCGTGTAATACAGATACGAGCAAACTTGTCTTAGCAATTGATTACGTGATTTTAAATTATTTACCCAAAATAACCAAAATCTCTTAAAACAAAGGGTCTAATACCAATTCGTACTTGGCATTAGACCCTAATATATGATTTCCACATAAAAATTGTAAATCGCTCTGTTATTCAGCAATTTCTGCTACAACTGTACCTTTTTCAACTTTACCTTCAGCAGTCAAATTAACGAGCTTATCCTTTAAACTAGGGAATAACAAAATCATACTAGCTTTTTTACCCTTTTTTTCAATTAAATCCAGATCCATTTTTCCCAAAGCATCGCCCTGCTTAACCTCTTGGCCAGCCTCAACCTGAATCGTAAATGGTTCGCCCTTTAATTCAACCGTGTCGATTCCTAAGTGTAACAGAACTTCATGATCATGGTCATCGGTTAAACTAATGGCGTGTCGTGTTGGGAACACGGATACTACCGTACCAGTAACTGGTGAACAAATCTCACCGGCTGTTGGCTCAATCGCAAAGCCTGGACCCATCATCCCGCTTGAAAAAACACCGTCATTTAATTCTGTTAATTCTTCGATTGTTCCCGTCACTGGTGCTACAATTTCTTGCTTTTTACTCTTTTTTAAAAATCCAAACATCTTAAATCCCTTCAATAAAATGATTAATCCTAGTCAGTGCTTCCTTAATCTCAAAACGGGGCATTGCTAAATTAACACGGATAAAATCAAAACCATCCTGAACAAAGTCGAGGCCAGATTCCAGGATGACCCCCGTTTCAGTTGCCAGCTTTTGGGTCATCTCAATTCCGTTCATCCCTAGATCACTTACCTTAATCCAGAGCAAATAGGACGATTCCATCGGCATAAGCATCAACCGGTTGTCTTTTAGCATTGACTTGGCTAGGCGATAATTATCAGAAACATATTCAACCATTTGATGGCGCCAATCGGCACCCGTCTCGTATCCTGCAACTATAGCATTTACACCGAAAATATTTGGCGAAGTAATGGAGTTTTTACGATAATTATCACGTAACCTTGTGCGTAAAGCAGCATCGGATATTACAGAATAAGACGTTTTCAATCCGCCTAGGTTAAAAACCTTATTTGGCGAAACTAAATAAATTAAATTATCTAGGTATTTCCCGGGTAATTTTAGTGACGAATAATGCGTATCTTTATTATCCAGAATATGCTCGCTATGAACCTCATCGCTGACCATGATTACGTGATACTCTAAGCACAGCTTGGCAATATGTTCGACTTCTTCCTGCGTCCAAACACGGCCGGAAGGATTGTGGGGGTTGCAGAAGAAAAAGAGTGCGGGCTTTTGCCGTTTCATCTTTTCCTCTACATCTTGCCAGTCAATGTAATATCGGCAATCATCATGGATTTCTAGCGAGCTGGTAACAACAGGAATATCATTGTCCTTAGCACAACGTGCAAATGGTTCATAACACGGGGTTAGCATCATTACGCCATGCTGATTCGAACAAAATTGCTGCACCAAGTTATACATAGTAGCCACGCTGCCATAGCCTAAGGTAATCCAGTCCTTTTTTATATCCACATGATGACTGCTTTTTTGCCAATTAATCACTGCCGAATAGAATTTATCATAGGTATAGGTATAGCCAAAGGTGCCATTCTTGCTTATTTCTACTAAGGTATCAATAATTCCCCGTGGTGCCTTAAAATCCATATCGGCAATCCACATGGGAATAAAATCATCTTGAATCGGGCCAAAGCGTTTTTCAATAATAGAACGATCCCATTTACGGCAATGACTGGCACTACGATCTACTACTTCATCAAAGTTATACTTCATCAATTATCATATTCTCCCAATATTTTATCCTAAATTGTTTTCTTTACTAAGAAGTAGCCAATTTACCCTGCTGATCAATTAACTGATCAAACTTTTGCCGGACGGTTGCAATCTGGGTACCGATAATAACCTGTACATTGTGCTTGTCTAAAACAATCACGCCCAATGCACCGGCTTCTTTCAGTTGATTCTCATTAACAAGGTCAGTATCTCTAACAATTAAACGTAAACGTGTGACACAATTGTCAACGTTAACAATATTAGCTACACCACCTACGCCTGCTAAAATATTTGGTACGTTAAATCCACTTTCATCCTTGTTATCAGCACTAGACTCTTCACGCCCGGGCGTTTTCAAATTAAACCTCTTAATTGCCCAGCTAAAGACAAAGTAGTAGGCCGCAAACCAGACGGCACCGACAATTGGAACAAGCCAATATTTAGTTTGTGGTCCCTGAAGAACCCCAAAAATCAACCAGTCTAAGATACCACCGTCTGTGTTGCCAATTCCAACTTTTAATAGAGCCATGACCATGTAGCCCAACCCAGACATAACACTGTGGAACAGGTACAATGCCGGTGAAATAAACAGGAATAAGAACTCAATTGGCTCAGTAATTCCCGTTACAAAAGAAGCAATTACCCCCGATATTAGCAATCCCTTAATCTTTCTTCGATTCTTAGGAAATGATGTTTTATAGATTGCTAACGCAACTGCCGGCAAAGCGAACATCATTGTTGGCATGTAACCCTGAGACAGAAATGCCGTTGCACTATGGCTAATTGGCAATCCATGCTGCAGTTGCTGGTAAAAAATATTTAGCGCACCAACCACTTTATGGCCAGCTACAATCGCCGTGCCACCTGCCTGCGTAAATCTGACCATTGCAAGCAAAATGTGGTGCAATCCAAACGGAATAAGCAAGCGAATACAAGTACCGTAGATAAACGGACCAAAAATACCCGCCTTTTGGATAATCAAGCCGATCCAATTAATAATTGCGGCAAAAACCGGCCAAATTATTGGAATAATTAAACCCACAACTGCTAAAACAACTGCTGACATAATCGGCACGAACCGGACGCCACTAAAGAAAGCAAATGAATCGGGCAATTGTGTTTTATAAAACCGATTATGCACGACATAGACAATCAAACCTACAACAATACCACCTAAAACACCCATTTCAATTGTTTGAATTCCAAAGGTATTTGATTGGCCGGCTGCTTGCATCTTGCTTACCGGTGCCAATTGTTTGGTAATAGTCAAATAAAAGTTGATTGCCATATTCATGACAAAATAACCAATAAAACCCGAATAGGCGGCAATTCCCTTTTCTTCGCGTACCAAACCTAACGGAATCGCCATTGCAAACATAATTGGCAAGTACGTGAAGGCAAAGCCACCAATAGTTGACAGAAACGAGAATACCAGGTGAACAGGTTGTGCCTGCAAGATTGGCACTAGTTTCATCATGCTTGGGCTTGAAAATGCACTGCCAATTCCTAAAAACAAGCCCATAAAAGCTAATAAAGAAACCGGCAGCATAAATGTCTTACCAAGTCCTTGGAAAAATTCCCAAGCAGTTACTTTTTCACTGTTTTCGTCTTTCTTTTTCTTTTTCATTATTGTCTTCCTCCTGTATACGCTTACAAATTAAAACAGACATTGCACTGAATTTCTAGCTTTCTTCAGCGTAATGTCTGCATTTACAATTTTTGTAATTGCTTACAATTTGTATTCATAAAGGTACTCATCAACAATGATTTCAACTATTTGAATTAAGGGTACCCTAGTCGACAGGTCAATATCATGGTATGAAATATTGGGAACCTGTACTTCAAAGGCCTCACTAACCATACGTGCAAGCGAACTATTAACACTGCCAATAACTCCTACTGTATTAACATGCCTTTTAAACAAAGTTTCAGCGTAACTGCCCATAACCGGTGTCTCACCGGAACAAGAGATTAGAAAAACCAAGTCTTCAGGATCAATTGTGGAAACAACACGTTCAATCTCATCCCATTCAGATCTATTGGAGGCGTTTTTACCAGCAAACATTAGCCGCCTGGCACCGTCAACAGCTACCGTATAAGATGGTCCCAAACCCAAAAATTCTATATGATGGGCTTGATTAATTAATTTTGTTGCACGGTGCAACTTAGTCAAATCTAAATCATCGCGGACAATACTTGGTATCTGCGTTGGGTGCTGTAAAAAATTTGCTTTAGTTACTTGTTCTGGCTCTTCCCCATTAATTGCTTCCTGCAAGTAAAATTTAAATTCTGCTAAATTATGGTACCCCAGCTTTTTAATTGTGCGACTAACCGTTGCAGTTGAAACATAAGTATTCTTGGCAATTTCAATGTTGTCTTCACGCAAAAAGGCCGTTGGGTGCTTGACTAGGTATTCATATACCTGACTTTCTGATGAACTTAGATTTACTTGTTGCCTAGCCAGTTTTCTAAAAAATAAGGACATAAATAATCATCCAATCTATATTTTAATTAATTTAAGCGAGTTACATATAGCTTTAAACAAAGACTAAAAAATAAAGCTTTACTAGCTTAATGCTTAATCTAATTAAAAAATCACATTACTTTGATTCGGTTTGCTTAATCATACCATTATACTTGCTAACTTATGATCCATTAATCAAATCATTTTTGGCGCAAAAAGCAGCGCATATTTATAACCCCTGTTGGCTTTTCCCCTACCTTCTCCTGTCGCTTGCAACGGGTGGCAGAATAAGAAACGTGATGCCCACGTCCAATAATATAAGCGCAATTAATGAATTGAAATCTAAAATATAGTACAAAATACTTACGCAGATCACTACCATGCCCTCAATTTGGTCCCACTTTTGTGCCGTGGTCATGTCGTCTTTTTTGATTGTCTGCTGGTGGGCAACCCACTTGGTTTTCACCCCGAATAATGGCAACGAACACAAAATCGCAAACGTACCAAAAAGGAGCAGGCCAATCTTGCTTTTATTCACAAAATATTTGAAGAGGGCAAAGACAATCTGCACGATAAGCAAAATTTCCAGTGCGTGTTTTTCCGACAGCTTGTTAGTAAACATGTTTTCCCTCACTTGATAAACGAAGATTAGGACGGCAATATATATCTGATTATATTATATGTATTTAAATGTGCAAGAATATTTAATGCTGACCAACAAAAAATGTCGTAAAGCTCGCCCAAGCAAAAACAGGAGAAAGCAATTGTGCTTTCTCCCGTCTTAAAATATTCATTCTGGCGCAGTTTGACCGCCAAGTCAAAGGGCCATTATTTCCGCGTAAGCTTGATCGATTCGAGGGTCGACTCAATTATCTGCCCCTCGGTCAGCTCAGCCGTTACATGCGTGACGTAATCTTCATCCGGCGTTGCAGACATCATCTCGTTGATGGTGTCTCCATCATCATTTTCGCTAGATATTAGGTTGCCAATACCGCGCAGGCCGCTGATCACGTAGCGCCCGGGCTTAATGTCGCGGCCCACCATCCAAAAGCCGGCGCCTAGGACATTTTGGTAGGTATACTTGCTCGGCGTGGGCGTAAAGCTAGTCGCCTCAATGCCCTCGATGCTGATCTTGTCGCCCTTAAGCAGGTTGGTCGTGAACGAAGACAATTCATCGCTGTCAACATCAGGGCCAAGAATGATATTGATGGTTGCCGTCGCATTGGACAGGTTGCCGCTGCCGCGCACGGCCCTGATTACGTAGCGGCCCGGCTTGATGTCCTGGCCCACGTAATACCTGCCGGCGCCCAAGGTAACCGGCCGGCCGGGGTTCCTGTCGTAAAAGTCGTAGTCCTTCTCTTTGGCCGCCGCCGGAATCGCCTTCTTTTTTGGCACCTTCTTAGCAACAGGCTTAGCTTTCTTGTGCGGCTTTTTGGCAGATTTAGCCGTTTTCTGAGTCTGGTGACTTTCCGCCCGGTCAGTTCGGTCACCCTGATCAGCTTCTGAGCCCACCGCAACGAACCATGCAATTATGAAAAACACAATCAGTGCCCATGACCACCAACGCCGGGTCAACAGCTTCCGGGGCGGCTTAGTGCCCTTGGCCTTTGCGACCTGATAGGATTCCGTTTTCTTGATTTTGCGGTCGTCAACAATCATAAAGATGATGAACGCGGCGAGGGCAATGAACCATACGATAGCCAATTTCTTCCTCCTTAAAGCGATTGCCACAGGTTTTGCGTCACTGGCGTTGTGGACATCTGACATTTTATTGATCAGCAGACTTCAGCAGCACGCCGATCAGCCCTTCTTTTCCTTGATATAGGCAATAAGTTTCAGCATCAGCGGCTTGCAGAAGGCGTAGGCGATGCGGACCGTCCAATAGGCAATAACTACCATTACAATGAATATCATTATGAAAAACAGACAGCCAAAACCTTCCCATGCTTCATCACTTATCATCATTGCACTTCCTTCCCGCTTTACCGCTGATAATCGCCGGCCATTACAATTGCCGCCTACTTCTTGCTCCCAATCAGCTTTTCAATCAGAGCATCTTTCCTGGCACCGTCAACAATCCGGTAGTTGGACTGCCACAGCGTCTTGCTCTTGCCCGTCTGCTGCGGGTTTGTGTCGGTGTCAAAGGTGTTCTGCACGAGCCGCGTGCCGACCTTCTCCCAAATATCAATCGGGTCAAACTCCCAGTGCACGTCCTGCTTGTCCTGGTCAAAGGCTAGCAGTGCACGGAAGGCGCCAAAGATCGGCATCATGAAGCCGGCAGAGATGTCATACTTGAGCGGTCTGCGCGTGTATTCCGACTTGAACTGTTCCCTGTTCTCAATGCCCCGCACGGCGCCGAAGTCAGCCTTCTGGTCGTTTTCCTGCTTGAATTCACGGTACTTGGCAGGCATTTCGGCCTGAATGGTTTCGTATAATTCCACCAGTGCCGGGATTTGGGGCGCCAACAGCTTGTAGACGTTGTCCTGCTTGTCGTATTCCCGCTTGTAATCCTGGAAGACCATGGCCTTCCCAGAATAAGCCGCCCTCGGCACTTGACTATCATTCGGAAACTTCTTAATATTAAAGGCAAACATCAACTTAATCAGGTCGACGATCGGAATGTTCTTCTTGTCGTTGTCCTTGTAAGCAATGTCGTTTGCATAAGGCTCATCGGCAATAGCCTGCTTGATGATGTCAAAGTTGTTGTCCAATTCGTACAGTGCGATATCGCTCACCTGCACGGAAGTGTTGCGGGCATCGGTTAGAGCATTAACGTCCAGCTTGTTGCCGACCACAATTTCCAGTCTGACAAACTTGTCGACATCGGTCGGGGCAGCGTCCCGGTTTTCAATAATCGCGGTGTAGGTATGACCGCCGTCCAGCACGCCGTACTGCTTAAGATCATCACCAAAGTCGACGGTCAACACGCCAGTTGTGTGGTTAAAGGATACGTCCTTAGCCGTGAGCACAAGCCCGCGGTTGTTGATGTCAAAGCTGTTGTTCGAATCCTTGACCGCCTTGATCAGTTGCCTGGCAACGGACGTGGTCATCTTCGGCTTTCTGGGGTTAACCTCAAGCGACAAATCCGCGGGCAGGTCATTAAAGTTGACCCACGCAAAGTAGGTCTTAATGTTGGGGTCCGATGGTGAAATAATCGTCCTGACCGCCACAACCTTGATTTCTTTTTTACTCATTTTGATAATACCTCCAAAAAAACTATTCGGCTTGAGCATGTTTGCTAAACCTTGATTCATATCTTATAATAAAGCTTGAAAAATCTGCAAGGAACCATGGTTACAAATTATGACGGTAAAACAAGAATTAAAAACAAATCTAATCGAAATTGGCAAGATTATTAGGAACCATAGGGCGGATTTGATGCTGCCCAAGTCTTCCCGCGACTACTTCATCCAGGACCGGGTGGCAATGCATCTATTGCCCGCGGACTGGTTGTCCGAAAAATCCCTGACCAACATTGAGAACGGCCGCAACCTGCCGAGCATCGTCACGCTGAAAGCGCTATCTGTTGCGCTTGAGGTTGACTTCATCGGCCTGATTAAAGAGATTGAGCCCTACCTCTACTAAAAAATCAATTTAACGCAAAAAAGCGGCACCCGTCTATTCTTCTGAATAAGCAGATATCGCTTTTTGAATTGTTATTATGTTTTAAAATTATGCTTTCTAGCTCTCTGCAATGAAGTGATACATATCACCCGACTGAATGTAGTTAACCTGAAGTTCATGACTGTTAATTGCGTCGGGCAACCACGCTGCCATGTAACGCATCCCCGCCTCTTCGGTATTGAAGTGCCCAATCTGCACGATGGACTTGTTCAGGCCCAGCATGTTGCTGTCACGAATATATTCTGCCAGCGTAAAGTCAATCATCTCCAACGTCAATACGCAGTCGATTTTTTCTTTATCAATCAAGGTAATTAAATCGTTGGCACCACCTAGGTTATGAAACGGAATTATTGCCTTCTTTACCGGCGTATCAGGATTGCCCTCGATTCTGCAGCCATTCAGATGCAGCGCCGAAACCAGGTGTTCACCGATTCTTCTTGCAGTTGTCTTTTGGGGAAATACCAAGTATAGTGGCGTGCCAGCAAAGTTCTTCAGATACTGGGTCCACCCCAGCTCCTTGACGTAGCCGTAAAATATGCCATCGGCCCATCCGTCAGGGCTTTCGCTAGCGGGTATACCCGAATGAATATGATCATGATCACGCCTGACCACAATTTGGTACTTGTCTAAAAGCTTGCGTTTGGCCGCAAACGTCGCATTTTCAGCCTCTTCAAGCCAGTCAGTGTAATCGCCATGATTCCAAAACATTGCCTCGTGGCAAATAATCAGGTTGGCTCCCCGTTTATGCGTCTTTTCAATCACGTCTACGCTGGGCCAGCACGTTGTCACAATGCCTGTGCACTTGTCATTTAAATGCTCCTGGCCGTAAAGCACCTTGTCCCTATCAGTGTCATGACCCAGTTTAGCAAGCTTGCCCGCGCTCTTTTTGCCATTAAGTTCTTCTGTATCGGCCTCACCACGTTCGTACTGAACTAGATTGTCAATCACTTGTGCTATTTTCATTAACCATCACCTGCTATTCGTCCTCTACGCTATTCTCAATTTGTTTTAAGTGAATGACCAGATAGAGCCGTTCGCTGCTATTCAACTGATAATCCAGTTCCTGATAAAAGTAATCTTGCAATTTTTTTAATGTCTCCTTTAATTCGGGAAACTGCTTCAAAAACGACGTAAGAATTTTTTTGTTGTCCGATGACGGATCATCTATATAAGTATTGCTGCCCTGGATCTGCGTCAGCAAAAAGCGCAAGTGAACCGTCAACCGTTCAAGAGCAGTGGGCTGCGCTGGATAGCCTAAATTCGCAATAATTATTTGCAGGACTTTGCTTAAATGCAGCGCAACAAAATTCTCACTTGTTGGCCGCTTTTCGTTAATCGGGCTCATTTCATTTTCTACAAAGTGAATTGCAATCAATCCGGCTTCTCCGGGCGGCAGCGAAACGTTGAACGTTGCGTTTATTCGCTTAACGCTTTCACTGGCTTCTGCATACTCCAATGGGTATACTTCCTTAACGCTGACCAGCGAGGAGACATCGTGCTTGCTGCTCCTTTTAACGGCAAAGTAGATATGATCAGCCAGACTGATAATCAAAAACTGGTTGAAAGTTGTCCCCAACTTTTTTTGCGCGTGTTCAATGATATTTTTAGAAACCGCTAAGTACTCAAGCGGCACGCTTTCCAGCAAATTTGAGAGCGAGTTGAGCCAGCCTGAATCCTTAATGTTTTTGATAAAAGTCTGTACGCCCTTGCCTTTGGATATTTCATCACCCGGACGCTTCTTAAACCCGATTCCGTTGCCAAAAAGAATTGCTTGCTGGTTGTTTTGATCGCTGACCAAAACAACATTGTTGTTGAAGACCTTTATTACTTTCATGTTTATTCCCTATTCATCATCTGCTTCGTCATCACCATCGTATTCGTTCATGTAAATCATCTGCTGTTTAGCCTGATCAACCAGCTTAATTATCTTTTGCCGCGTCAAGCATTCACTAGGGTCCAGCACGATTGACAATGCAAGAGCAAGATTTATCCCCGTAATAACATTGATGTGATGCTCTTTAATCAGTTGCGTGCTGTTTTGATTGACGCTGCCGCCCAGCAAATCTGTCAACAAAAAGATCTGGTCATGCTCGTCAAAGCCATTAATCAACGCGGAAAGTTCTGCGGTGGGAAATTCATTTTCTCCGTTCTGATAAGCACAAATGTAATGCAGATTGCGGACATCACCAGCAAAAAAATTGATTGTTTCGGCCATGCCTTGGGCCAACGTCTTGTGTGAAATAATTACTATTTGTTTCATTTTAAGCCTTAAAAATACCCAGCGCTGCACCAGCCATTGCAATAACAATTACTAATAAAATCAGCGTAGTCATCTTACGTCCCTTTTTCAGCATCCAGTATAGTAGTCCCGTTAAGAGTACCGGCAGCAGCCCTGGCATTATCTGATCAAGGATTTGCTGACCCGTTAGGGAAACCCCCGCCTGGCTAAATTTTAGAGCCAGTTGAAAATTGATGGTTGATGGAATAATCGCACCGATCACTGCAATCCCCAAAATCGAAACGGCATCGGTCAGAGCAGCAAGCTGACCACTCATGTTGGTCATTAAGGATGTACCAGAATCATAACCCACGTGATATGCAAAAGAACGAAGGAAGAAAAACAGGGCATAAACGGCAAAGTAGACCCACATGCCAATGCTATTACCGTGCTTGCCCATCGAGGCCGCAATTGCACCCAGCACCGTTGGGAATAAGACCCAAATCAGCGTATCGCCAATGCCCGAAAATGGTCCCATCAAGGCTGTCTTCAAATCCTGAACTGCCTGCAATGACTTGTTCTTGCCCTTTTCTTCGATAGCCAAAGTAGCACCCGTAATAATCGGTGACATCCACGGATTGCAGTTATAAAACTTGAATTGGTTATCGATTGATGCCTGCAAGCCATCCGGATCATCCCTATAGATTTTGCTGAGAGCTGGGAAGAGCTCCCAAACTAAGGTGGCGGCGAAACCACTATCGTAGTTATACGTGCTGATAGCCAGGTAGTGCCGTCTCATGGCCCGCCATAAATCTTTTTTAGTTAAAACGCGGCCATCTTGTCTAGTTTCATTTTCTTTACTCATCTTCCATATCCTCCTGGGTTAATCCGTTAACAGTAGCACCTGCATTGGTTTCTTTGCCCTTCGAATAATTCATAAACGTTGGAATTGCACCTGCAATACCGATTAGGGCGACACCCAAGACAGGCATCTTTAGGTAGGCAGTTAGCGCAAAGCCCACCAGCAGCCAGTAACCGTATTTTTTCAGCGGCATATAGGTCAGAAGCATTGCCATACCAACAGCCGGAAGCATGCCGCCGGCCACGTTAAGGCCAACGGTAAACCAAGCGGGCATAAAGTTTAAAATGCTGCTGACAACGGTCTTACCGAATAGCACCGCAATAAAGACAGGAACGGCTGATTCCAGTGGCATCAGTGCAGTCATTACCGGAATAAGCATCCTCATCTTGCGATACTGACGTTTATCGGCCAGTTCGTGTGCCTTATTGGTAATAAAGGAATTGAGAATTTTTAACAAAACGTCCAGTTGGATACAGATCATCCCCACGGGAACGCCTAGAGCCAACCCTGCGGCCATGCCCTTGCCTGTGCTAATAGCAACAGCCGTAGAAATTATTCCGGCAACAGCATAATCAGGCGTTGAACTGCCACCCAAGGCAGCTACGCCCAGAGACATTAGCTGAACAGTGGCACCAACAACCAGGCCCATTTGAAAATTACCCAAAAGGGCGCCTACAACACCAGACCAGAACATATAATTCATAGGTACAATCTGTGTCGTTTCAAAATCTAGTCTTTGGATGTATGCAATTAACGTTATCAAAATTACCTGCCATACTGTGAAACCCATTATTAAGCACCAGCTTCCTGATTATTTAAAATTTTAGCAACGTCTACACGATCATCCTGGGGAACATACTGGGAAACTATTTTGCAGCCTTTAGCAATAATTGCCTTATAAGTATCAACTTGGCCCGGCTTGATATACGCCCTCTTCGTCACCTTAATGGCGTTATCAAAGGTTAGGGTCCCGCCCAAGACAAGATTATTTATTTGTTCTCCCTGCTCGAGCAGCTGCAAAAAAATCTCCGGCGTTTGAGACACAACAAAAACCCGCTGCCGGTCGTATTTATGGGCCTTAAAATTATCTAATGCAGTTTGCTTGGCAATGATTGAAACCGCCATGCCAGATGGCCTGCCCAATTTCATCGCCTGCTTCTTTTGTGGGTCACTAGCCACTTCATCATCAACCACCATCACGCGCGTAGCATTTGAGTCCGGTGCCCAAGACGTTGCCACTATTCCGTGAAGTAAGCGATTATCAATTCTTGCTCCTACTATTGCCATTATTTTTTCCTCCTGAAAGACAAAAAACCAAAATATTGTCATTCGTGCACCACAAAAGCACATGAATAAACAATATTTTGGTTTCGCCAGTTTCTAAACTGTAACGATCCGTTACTTATTTTTAATTATATTATTGAAACTATTTTTTGCAAGCGATTTCTTTATCATTTTGTTGCTTCTTTGATTGCTTTTGCAATTTCCAGACACATGTCTTCTGCCTGGGGCTCGCTGCCAAAGAAGTTAAGACTGCCATGATCACATCCCATATACTTGATAACATTCAGTTCAACGCCATGCTTCAGTGCCTTCTTGATAAAGGCCTCTGCCACCAGCGTGATCAGATCATATTGGTTAATGATAAAAGTAATTGGTGGGATTTTGTGCCAGTCCTTAATATTGAAAATATCCACCACCTCATCATGAGGGTCTACCTTATGATGCAAATAATTTTTCTCCATACCAGGTAAAGACTTAATCATTCTAAGAACCCGATTTTTAGCATATTCTTCATCTTCGGGACAAACTTCAAACTTGTTCCAATCATAATAAGGTTCCATATCACTATCGGTTACAGGGTACAGCTCGATTGCCTTTGCAATCACTGCCGTATCATCCATGCGGACAATACAGGAGTTAATCAGCCCGCTGCCGGCACTGTCACCCGCAAGGACAACTTTTTCATTATCAGAACCAAGCCTGTTGTGATTTTGCTTTACCCAGTCAATAATTCCCAGGGCATCGTTAACCGCTGCTGGGTACGGGTTTTCCGGTGCTAAGCGGTAGTGCGGAAAGACAACGGTTGACTGGGCCTGTTCCGCAATATACTTCATCTGCTTGCCAAACTCTTCGATTTTGCCAGTCATGTAGGCTCCGCCATGAAAGTAGATTAAGATGGGGTTCGCCCTAAGCGGGTTTTCCGGTGAGAAGATAAACGTATCAATGTAATGATCTCCATCTACCTCCACTAGCTGCTCATCGAGGTTTACCTCACTGGTAGTCAGATCATAAGTAACATTTTCCGGTCTGTTGCGGTCAAAGTTCAGGGAAAATGGCTTGTTGCCGATTCCCTCATCCATCTTCTTTTGAATAATCATTTTGACGTGTGGGTCGACGATATTAAGCTTCACTTCGCCTTTTTGTCCTGGCACGGGTTTAACGGTCTCTTCTACCCCATTAATCACCTTCTTTAAAGGTTGAGTCTGCAACTCATCAATTAAAGACTTAGGATATTGTCTTTGCTCCATACAAACACTCCTTTTTGCATAAAAAAACCGCAAAAGCATACGCAAAAACATGCTTTTACGGTTTCGCCAGTTTCTAAACTGTAACGATCCTCTTCTAATTTACAAAATCATATTACCATACTTTTTAGTTTTTGGAAAGCGCTTCCCAAAATAAAGCTAATTTATCAAAAAAGCGCGGCCCACTGACGTGAACCCCGCCTTTCGTTTATTCCAACGTCTGGACCCAGCCCTCTGGGCCCTCTTGGTCGCCGTATTGGATAGCGACCAATTCATTATAGAGCTTGGTCGTGATCGGACCGGGATGATCTTCGCTGTAGATGACGTGCTTTTCCCCCTTATAGGTAATCGAGCCAACGGGCGAAATCACGGCCGCCGTTCCCATCGCACCAGCTTCTTTCATCGTGAAGGCCTCCTCCAGGGTAATCTTGCGTTCAACCGGATTCAGCCCCAACTGCGCGGCCAGCTCCAGCAGCGAGCGCTTGGTAATCGAAACCAGGATTGACTTCGACTTCGGCGTGACAAACTGACCCTCCTGCGTGATGCCAAAGAAGTTGGCCCCGCCAAACTCATCAATGTACTTGTGCTGGCGCGGGTCTAAGTAGAGGCAGTCGGCAAAATCCTGTTTGTGCGCCTCGACTGAAGGCAACAGGCTGCTGGCGTAGTTGCCCGACGTCTTTGACCGCCCGGTTCCAGCATAGGCCGCCCGGTCATAGTCGCTGACGAGATATGCGGCCGGAGTTAAGCCCTTGATATAGGCACCCACCGGAACGGCAAAAATTCGCAGGAGGTATTCATCAGCAGCAGTCACGCCTAGAACGTTAGAGGTGCCAACCATGAAGGGGCGCAGGTAAAGCGTTGCACCACTATCATATGGTGGCACAAATTCTTCATTGGCCCGCACCACTTGCTTGACCGCCTCAACAAAACGCTCTTCTGGAAACGGCGGCATGGCTAGCCGCTTTGCAGACAAGCTAAAACGGTGCGCGTTCTGCTCTGGGCGGAAAAGGTTGATCTTGCCGTCCTTGCGCCGGTATGCCTTGAGCCCCTCAAAGATTTCCTGACCGTAATGCAGCACCTCGGCGCCTTCGGACAAGGTAATGGTTGAATCTTCAACCAATTTGCCCTCCTGCCATTTGCCCTCCTTAAATTTGGCCTCATAGCGGTACGGTAAGTCCCGGTACTGAAACCCTAAATTGGTCCAATCGAGTTCATTTGCTTGCTGTTTCATAATATCCCCACGTTTCTTCTATAGCCTGCAATTAGCCAGCGGCTGCTTTAATTTTTATTTAATTACTAGTTAATTTAGACCATGTGCTGCCTTCTGTCAATAGCGAGGACAATTAACTTGCGGACCGACTGCATGTTTCACATGAAACAAAAGCTACCCCGATTCAATCACCCTAATGTTTTTTCACGTGGAACAAAAGAAGCAGGCGCTTTTTGCAATCTTTGACAACAAAAAAGGAGTCGCTCCTTTACGGAGTGACTCCTTAAACCAATACGGCTTAGTTATCCCGGCTAGCCACATCCTTATGCTCGCCAGAAGTGTCTTTTGCCTCAACGTCCAGGATTGCGTCCCCATTGAGGTAAACGTGCTGGTCATCAGCCGTGAATTTGACTTCCTTGGTCGCAGGCTCCTTCATCAGTAGTTTGGCAATCGGTGTTTCCAGATCCTGCTCAACCACCCGCCGCAGTGGCCGTGCACCAAACTCCTTGTCGTAGCCCTTGGCTGCCAGGTAGGCCTTGGCCTCAGGTGCAACCTCGACCTTGACTTCTTTCTTGGCCAGTACGCGCTCCATCTTCTTCAGGTAGAGGTCGATGATCTTGTTCATGTCCGCCTTGGTCAGCGAATTGAATGGCACGATTGCATCCAACCGGTTCAAGAATTCCGGTCTGAAGTAAGCCTCTAGAGCCGTCACCAGCTTGTCATGGTCGACCTTGCCGTCTTTGAGCAGCTTGTCGGAATAGCCGGCGTTCGAGGTCATGATCAGAATCGTATCCTTGAAGGAGACGGTCCGCCCCTGTGCGTCCGTCAACCGCCCATCGTCCATAATCTGGAGCAAGGCGTTGAAGACCTGGGGGTTAGCCTTTTCAATCTCATCAAACAGGATCAGGCTGTATGGTTGGTGGCGAACCTTTTCGGTCAACTGGCCACCCTCGCCGTAGCCGACGTATCCCGGTGCCGATCCGATTAGCTTGTTCACGGCCATCTCGTCCTGGTATTCGGACATGTCGAGCCTAATCAGGTGGTTTTCACCACCGAAAAGCTGAATCGCCAGCTGCTTAGCCAGCTCGGTCTTGCCCACGCCCGTCGGTCCCGTCAACAGGAACGTGCCGGTTGGCCGGTCATTGTCCTTAAAGACCTGCTTGCGCGCAATGGCATCGGTAATGACATCGACCGCCCTATCCTGATCAATAACCGCCTTCTTTAGTTTAGCGGCCAAATCCAGGTTCTTTTGGCCTGCACTGGCGTGCAACTCACTCATCGGAATCTTCGTCTTAGCTTCGATCAAAGCGTAGATGTCCTGGTCGGTGACGCGTGGCGTTGCGGCGTCATCCGCATGGTTGACCTTATCTTGCAGGTTTTCAATCCGCTTTTTCAGTTCGCTAGCCTTTGCATAGTCTTCCTGCTTCACGGCGTTTTTCTTGTCTTCGTCAAGCTTCTTGATCTGCTCATTCAGGCTGGCCACGTCTTGCGGCAGGGTATCCAGGCCTTTTTTAGCGCCCGCCTCATCCATCAGGTCAATGGCCTTGTCCGGCAAGTAGCGCCCCTGAATGTAGCGCTGCGACAGTTCAACGGCCAGGCGCAGGGCATCATCACTATACTTGACGTGGTGGTAGTCCTCGTACTTCTTTTTCAGACCGTTCAAAATATGGATTGTGACCTCAGTTGATGGTTCAGGCACCTGGACCGGCTGAAAGCGCCGGGCCAGAGCAGAATCATTCTCAATCCTGCGGTATTCACCGGTGGTTGTTGCCCCGATCAGGTTGAGGTCCCCACTGGCTAAAGCCGGTTTTAAGATATTGGCGGCATCGCCATTATTGTTTTCCGAATCCGTTGAACCGGCCCCAACAATGTTGTGCAGCTCATCGATAAACAGAATAATATTCGGGTCCTTCTTAGCCTTATCAATTACAGCCTTCAGGCGTTCCTCAAAGCTGCCACGCAGACTAGAGCCGGCCACCATGTCGTTAATATTAACCGCAATGATGTGCTTGTCCTTCATCTTGTCCGGAACGTCACCCTGCGCAATCTTCTGGGCCAGTCCCTCAACGATTGCCGTCTTGCCAACACCCGCCGGGCCCACGAGCACCGGATTGTTCTTCTTCCGCCTGCTCAGAATCTCGATCACTTCCTGGATCTGCTCGTCACGGCCAATCACCGGGTCATACTTGTTTTTCTTCGCCTGCTCAACGAGGTCAACGCCAATCGGCTTTTCCTTTTGTTCCTGCGGTCCCTGAGCGCCCCGGGAGAATTGCTGCGGCGAAATATTCATGCTATTTGCGTAGTGAACCGGAATTGCACCGCTCCCCTCACCAGAATTACTAAAAAAAGTATCGTTTAGTTCTTTAAATAAATTATCAAAATCGTTATCAAAATATGCCATATATAACACCCCTTGCTATAGGTTATAAATTTGTAATTAGCACTCTTTTGCTAGGAGTGCTAATTGCTTACAGCTATTATTATAGCAGGTTATCCACAGAAAGCAATGATTTTGTTTAACTTTTTCCACAGGCTACTGCAAGTTAGTAAGCCCGCCCTTCAAGCTCACAAAAAAAGCCCAACTTCAGCTTTTTACCGCTTAATCTAGGCTCCTTATTCTTATTTCTGGTAAAGTTCAAAGTGGTCCCGCAGGTATTTGGCGGTTAAACCGACACCCTTTTGCACAATACCCACAGGTGTGCCGCTGGCAACAATTTTGCCGCCCTGCGCTCCTCCGCGCGGACCCATGTCAATCATATAGTCACTGTTGGCCATGATGTCGAGGTCGTGCGTAATGGTAACAATGGTTGCCTTCTGGTCAAGGAGCTTCTGCAAAACCTGCAAAAGCGTCCTGACGTCTTGGGGGTGCAGGCCGACCGTCGGCTCGTCGAAGACAAACAGGCTGCCCTTTTGCTGCCGGTGAATATGGCTGGTCAATTTTAGCCGTTGGGCTTCACCGCCAGACAGTGCAGGTGTCGATTCGCCCAGGTGCAGGTACCCCAATCCCATGTCGTGCAGGGTCGTGATGGTCTTGGCAATCCGCGGCTGGTCGTCAAATAGTCTCTGCGCCAAGGCATTATCAACGGAATGGTCCAATACGTCCGCAATGCTCAAGCCCTTCCACTTCACGCGCAGGACGTCCGTGTTATAGCGGTGGCCGCCGCAGACGGAACAGGTCTCCACCATGTCCGGAAGATACTGGATATCAAGTGCAATCACGCCGGTACCGCCACAGGCCGGACAGGCCCCTTCCTTGTTGTTATATGAAAAATGCGCGGCCCGGTACTTTAGCTTTTTCGCTAGCGGCTGCTGCGCAAACAGCTTGCGGAGGTTGTCCATGATATCCGTGTACGTAGCAACCGTTGACCGCTGGTTCTTGCCAACGGGCGTCGAATCAACGCTAATGACGTTCTTGATCCCATCATTAATCAGGTTCGCCACCCAGGCCGGACCGCTGCTACCCTCTTTTTGCGCCTTGAGGGCGGGCAGCAGCGAATCAAAAATCATTGAAGTCTTGCCCGCCCCCGAAAAGCCGGTAATGGCGGTCAGGCGGCTCAGGGGGATCCGCACGTCAACGTGCTCGAGGTTAAAGTGCCTGGTCACCTTGACGCCAACCTCGCCGTGCCGAAAGAGCAGTTTTTTCTCCACTTGCTTGCGCACGTGCAGGGGCTCATCCCCCCGCAGGTAGGGCCCAATCAAAGATTCCCGGTTCGCTATCACCTGTGCCGGTATTCCCTGAGAAATAATCTGGCCACCCTTGCTGCCAGATCCCGGCCCAATTTCAATAATCCAGTCGGCGGCACTGATAATTGCGGCCTCGTGGTCGACCACAACCAGGGAGTTGCCCTGATTGACCAACTCATGGAAGACATCAATCAGCCCCGCAACATTATCGGGGTGCAAGCCGACCGAGGGTTCATCCAAAACGTACAAGACGCCCGTTGTTTCCGTCCGCAAGGTCCGCCCCAGCTGAATACGCTGCAATTCACCCGTTGACAGCGTCGCAGCCTGCCGGTCTATACTCAGGTAATCAAGGCCCAGCTTTAACAGGGGCCTGACTTGGTGCAGCAATTCGCCCGTCAAGTTCTGTGCCAGGTCGGCCATGTTTTCCGGCAGCCACGTCGTAATCTCCTGCATGTAATCCGGCAGTTCCCCTAAGGTTAGCTGCTCAGCCTGGATGATATTCTTTCCGGCAACCTCTTGCTGCCAGCGGCTAGGATCAATGCGAAAGCCGTGGCAGCGCGGACACGTGCTGAAGTGGTAAAACGAATTGATGCGCTCAAGTCCACGCTCGGACTTAGTGGTCTTGCGGGAATTGGCCACGGCATTATAGGCATTTTCATACAGGGCATCGAGGTGGTAAACCCGGCCGGTTGAAGTCGGCAGGTCAATCGGCACCTTCCGTTCCGCCCCGTGCAAGACGATCTCCTTTTCTGCTGCCGTCAGGTCCTTATAGGCAATATCAGTGCGAACGCCTAATTCACGGGCGATGCGCCACATCCAGTTGCGGCCCGGAATCTGCCAGGTAGCCACCGCGCCATCCTCAAGCGACTTGTTTTCATCGGAAATAATCTTCTGATCATCAATCTGTTCAATGGTGCCAAGACCCTGACACTTTTGACACGCACCGTCGGAGTTAAAGGCAAAGTCTTCGGCACTAAAGGCGTAAAATTGGACGCCGCAGGTCGGACAGGTGATCCGCCCCATCGCTTCACCGGTCAAGTCCATCGCCTGGGCAATCTTAATCGTGGCTGGCACCCGGTGCCCATTGGGACAAACGGGCGACCCCAACCGGGAAAAAATCAGGCGTAGAATGTTAAAGACCTCGGTGACCGTCCCAACAGTTGAACGCACGCCGGGAACCGTTGGTCGCTGTTTGAGGGCCAACGCCGACGGAATATGCAGCACCTCGTCCACCTCTGCGCGGCCCACCTGGCTAATCCTTCTTCTGGTATATGCGGCAAGGGAATCCAGATAGCGGCGGGCTCCTTCAGAATAAAGAATGCCCATGGCCAGACTGGACTTGCCGGAGCCGCTCAGACCTGAAATAGCCACAAACTTATGCAGGGGAATGTTAACATTAATATTCTTTAGGTTGTTGACCCGGCCCCCGATTACTTCAATTTTAGTTGGCTGCTCCTTGTAGTTCATCTATGATTATTCTTTCCTTTATTACTAGACTTCAAAATCTTCTTGTGCGGTCGTTTCAGCAGATACTGTCGGATAATCTGAATCACTTGTTTATTTTGGGGCAGGTTCGAATGATCGGCCTGCTTGCCCGTGACGGTCATCGCCGTGTAGCTCTTGACCTGGTTTTGAAAGATAAATTTACCTGCCGCCACGCTTGATTCAGGGACAATGCCGTCTGATTCATAGTTTTTGCCTCCGGATAGAGAATAGACCCTTAAATATCGCGGTAGACGAGACCGTTGCTTGATAAAGTCATCAAGCATCTGCGTCCGCTTTTCAATATTTTTCTCCGAAAAATTATAGGGCGTGCCCAGGGTCAGCAGCCGCCTCATCTTTGTTTCATGCGCATACTGGTCGTAGTAATGCTCCAGCCAGTAGGTCCAAATAAGCCCGCCGTTAGAGTGTCCGAAGGCCTTGAAGTTGTTGAACTTATAATTCTGCATTAGCGCCGCAAAGGCCGCATCAAGCCAGGTCGCCTGCTTTTTAATATTAGCATAGCCGTCTTTATTGTTGGCAAAACCAATAATGATGAAGGGTTCAAAGTCATTCTTGGCAATTGAACCGCTGTAATTCAACTTAGCTTCACGTGAAACAGTAATTTTTAGCACACTGTGCCTGTGCCTGGTCGTCCTGTTAAGTTCGTCAATCAGCTGGTTGAACCGCTCCGTAGTTGCACTCGAGCCTGGCACCATAATTATTGGTGAAAGCAGTGACTTGCTTCTTTCTGCCCTGGCATTATTGTCCTTCTTCATCCACGAAAAACTGGGAATGGCCACCAAAATTAATAATGCAATTAGGAGAATAAGCCATTTATAGTTTGGATTTTTACGCATTGCTTTCGCCCATCTGCCTGCAACTCAATTCCACTTCCACCCTTTCGTTAACTTTAACAACCGGCCACAACAGCAGGAGATCCAATAAAAAGAGCGAAATTGTAAAAAGCAGCGCCCGCCAATTGCCGTTAGTACCCAAAAACGAAATTAAGATGCCCGGTGTGCCTTTCAAAATGGGGTATACACAAACTGGAATAAGGTGCAAACCGATGGCTCCAGCCGCTAACGTCATGTTAATTAATGGAATTAAACTACAAGGCACCATGAAGACCGGATTTAAAATCAGGGGCAGACCGATTGCAAATCCTAAGGTCGAGCCAAACGCAGCCGGCAGGAGATTTGCCCGAGCACAGGCACCGATTTCCAGATTGCTCTTGCGCAAAAGAATGAGAACAATTAATGCCAAAACACAGCTTGCACCACCCATTACGCCGTAACTGTTAATGAGCGAACTACCCAAGAATTGGTAAGGCACGTGCCATGAACTGCCATGCTGCAAAGCAGCAGTCAAGTTTTCTGCAGTAAAAGCATTATTGCTTGTACCCGCAAGCGAACTCAAAGGATAGCCTATCCCTAGCCAGTTCAAGAATGTCACAACCAGTGAAAGCAGCAGCACCTCAGCCAAATTATTGGTTGTCTGAATCCGACTAACAAGCTCGCTAAAGCTGGCAGAATTGTGCATCTTGAGCTGCAATTCGTAGATAATAATACCTAAAAAAATGCCCACCGCAAGTGAAACAGTCAAGGGCTGAGCTGCATTCCAAGCCCGGTATTGCAACCACTTTGTTGGCTCAGACTGAACCGAGTAGTAATTTTTGCCCAGCCAGCGAAAGACCTGCCCCACACCAAAGCCGACAAGCAGCGCAATAAATACGGCATTGACTTCTAACAGGCTGCTAGCAAGCAATTCACGTGCTCCCCTGTCGCTACTCAAAGCATAGGTACAGAACAACATAATTAAAACCGCGGACAAGCCCGCCATCGTTGAGTCTTTATGATACATTTGGGCCGTATAGCATGCCATGAAGTAACTGGTATAAAGACCAAAGACACCAAAGGTGATTTCGACCATCCCATGACAGACAAAAGAACCACTATACCAAACGTAATCGGACATGACCTTATCTAGACTCAAAATATTATAAATCAGGCCATTGGCTGAAAAGAATAGATCTCCAAGTAACTTGAAGTACGAACCAATTACTGCAAGCGGCATTAATATGGCAAGCGTGCGCTGGGCCGACTGTAAAAAAGCCGATTTGCGAATTTTAAGCACGAGTTTGACCGCCAGCTCAATCATATCTTAATCTCCCTATGTTGACTTCATTCCTAACAGCATCCCAATTATACAACGCCAGCTATTTCATAGGTGCAATAACTAACTTATTAACTATAAATTTACCTAAAATGGTATAATACAGGTGATTTTTAAAGAGGTAAGAAGAATGAGTAAGAAAAAAATTGAATTAACTGCAAAAATAGCAAAATTAGCTGCAAAACACCTTGAAACAACAAATGCCAGCTTTGATGACTTGGTCAATGAAGCTCTTAAGTGCTACCTCCTGGACCACCTAAGTTCCAGTCAAATCAAGGACGCCCTCAAAGAAATCGATGATGCCAGCTCTCAATATACGGGCAAGTTATTCCAAAGTGAAATTGACAATCTAAACAAGTATTAGGCTGCTACGTCTCAAATAAATATTAGTCTGGTATATTAGTCTGGTAAATATATTTAACAAAAAAGAGCAAGAAAATGAAGTGAGCCCCAAAAGTCAGATAACTTTTGGGGCTCACTTCAAAAACCTGCCCTTTTTCTATTCAATCAAGTTAGGGACGCGTAGAACCTGCAATAACATCATGCCTAAACTGATTACCAGCAAGGTGGCGGTAGAAGTTCGCCCTAGTCGTTTGCACGTACGGAATCAACCAGATAAAGCCAATTCCCATCGTGATCATCGATAAGATAAACCAACCCAGAAAGCTCAAGTCAAGCACAAAAAGCTCCCACTTATGCCCTGCCATTAGCTGGCGACTAGCAGTAATGGCTTCGGTTGCATGTACTCTTTGACCACTTTCCACCAGGTCGCTAACAATATAAGGCGTCATAGCGTAAGAGAATTGTTTGATGACACCGGGAATAACCAGCAACAATGTCCACAGGTAAAGAAAAATGTAACTCATCAGGTAATTCAAAAATTCGGGAATAAAACGATCATCGGTGAAAACCGAAAAGATTGCTTTGATGAAAGGCAATTTACGGTTACGCGCAAAATTCAAAAAGGTGATGGCCATACTTAGCATGAAGAGCCCACTTAGAAAGGAAATGCTTGAACTGCCGATAAGCCGGCCGCTCCAGTAGCCAGGTTCTGCAACGGAAGCGATCTGTGTACTGTCCCAATTGTTAAAATTGTTTAGAATATTAACGGTTTCTTTAATCCTTGGTCCAAAAATAAGTGCATTAATAATTGTTAGCACTAATGCAACAATTATCGCCCACCCCCAATTACCACGCAGGCTGTTCTTAGCTTCGGTTTTTAATTCTGCTCTACTCATAAATCCGCTCCTTACTTAATATTGAATATATTCTACGCCTATTTCCCGCCGTATAGCAAATGATAAACAAAAATATCGAAAAAAGCCTAGTTCCACCAATATCGGAACTAAGCTCACACAGTGTTTGTGCCGCCATCACTGACCACATATAGAAAAATTTCATTTTCGCTACCGAAGAAAATGAATACCATTCCTATGACGACACAAGGAAATTTTAGCACGCTATGAACTAAAAAACAAGGGTCAGCCAATTATATTTTCACTACTCCGATGAGTGTCCCAATAGACGCTGCATAATTTGATCAATTCGCCTCTTTAACCAGCCGAATTGGCCCATTCGTGTCTTGTTAGTCTGAATAATAATCATTGTCTTAGCATCGTCAGTGGTACGCATAAAGGTATAGTAGCCCTCACCTGCGCCATTAGCCGTCTTAACCTTGAGTTGTTCATCATGATAGAGACCGCCGTTATAGTAAGAGGGCGGTTGCGCCTCATAAAGCAGCTTGCGGCTCTTTCGAGATAACAGCTTGCCAGCCAAAATGTAGTGCAGCACTTTAGCCAGATCATGATTGGACATCACCACTGACCCCGCCCCCAATTCGCTGTGAGCATCACGCAGTGCCACCTGGTGCTTGACTGTGCTGTAGTGGCCAGCCCGGTAAATCATCCCTGGCACCAACTGACTCGCTATAATTTTACTCGGCTTTGACCATAGGAACTCGGTATGTTTTAAACCCAATGGCTGCACATAAGTTGCACGGAATAGTTGTTCATAACTCTTGCCCGTAATTTGCGTGATAATGCCACACAGATAAACATAGTTGAGCGAACTATAATACCACTTGTTAAGCATTTTAGGTACAAAAATCGTCTTGGCAGCATCACTTTGAATGTTGTCCTGATCAGAAATAAAATGCTGCTGGCCCAACTTAGCTCCAGGCTTCAGCTCCAGCCCCGCCGTCATTGTCAACAAATTATGCAGCGTTATTTTGTTTGCGCCAGGTACCTCAGGATAAAATTCACTCAAATGGTCACGCAGGTGCAGCCTGCCCGCCTGTACCAGCCGCATTACTATTGCGGCCGTCATCGACTTTTGGACAGAATTAATTAAGTAACTAGTGTCAGCAGTATTATTTTCAGCGTAATCAAGCAGAACCTTACCGTTCCTGATGACTAACACTGACCCCTTAACCTTCAGGGCGTCAATTTGCTGGCGCACTATTTTTCTTTTAAAATTTCTTTACGACTGCCACCGGCTGGAGTCCTGTCACTCACACTGACTGCGTAGGGCTTATTCTGCCACTTCTTAGTGTAAAAATACTTGTGCAGATTATAGCTATAAGGACCGTCAGGCTGCTGCATGAATGGCCTAACCGCTTCGTCAACGACAACCCAGCCTCGCCAACCGATGTGAATGGTATCTTCCATGAAGTACTTCTCACCGCCACGCCTTGACAAGTCCTTAACATTGTCAAAGCCCTGACTGGCTAACTGGTACTTAATCTTAGAAACAGACTTTTGGTACATCGTCTGTGACAAGCCCGTGTAATCCGCCCATTTCTGGTTAATCGGCGGAATGATGAACAGGACATTGGTGTGCTGCTGGGCAAACTGGTGCAGCATCAACTCGAAGTCGCTATATTCAACAGACTTCGTATAGTCAAACTTGCGCTGGCTGCCTTTCAGCTTAGCCAGATTCTTCTTATTTAGCCGCATCTTAAAGAACTTATTGTTAATACCAAAATCATTGGAAGTGGTATGGGTTGCGGCCTGCTTGTCTGCTATCCGGTCAAGTTCCTTGACTGAATATGTATCTGGCAGGAGCTTGGCCTCATTATTAATCTTCTGTATCCGGTCACGCAACTGGAACGTACTGAAAAACTTATCTTCGTTATTAAGCATGCGCCGCTGATTTTCCAAGACAAAGCGCTGCGGGGCGGACAGTTGCCCACCGCGAGCGATTGTCTTCATCCCAGATTTAATTACCCCCTTTACCTCGGGCATTTGCAAAAAGCGCTTGGCCGCATAACGATTTGTAATACTATCCTTTTTTATGCCCAACAAGAAGTTGCAGGCTTGCAACGGCGAATAGTACAGACTAAACGCCTCCGGATTCTGACCATACTTGGTAAACCACTGCGGCGAAATAATCACTACGGCTTTTTTATTTTGCAACTGTTTGGCCGTGCCCTGCATTTCTAAAAAGTGGGCCAGCGACTGGCTACCAGGGCCGCCCAGTAGGAACGGGCGATAATCGCGGTGATACTTTTCTGCCAGCACACTTGGATGCAGCGGATCCATCCGAGACAATTCACTTGAGCCATAGAACGGTACAAAGCCACTCTTGAAGGCATCCTGCTTAATCCGCGAACCTTTGAAAACAGTCGTAGTCTGCGAGTTAGCCGCCTGGTAGATTGCATCTTGGGAAAAAGTCCGTTCCCACGGCAGGAGAAAGATAACTGTCAGTAAAATAATAGCGCAAAGGACCGGGCCAAAAATTTGCCACAGTCGGCGTTTATTACTCATTTTTTAAATTTTCCACCTTTGCCACAATCTTGCTTGGTGTATCCCACTCAGTGCGATCAAATTCAGAAACAGGCACATCAATCGCAAATTTTTCCTGCAAGTTGAGCAACATCTGAACACTGGCCATTGAATCCATCAAGCCGTTAGCAAATATATTTTCGTCCATCTTAGTGGCCAAATCTTCACCGGTTAAATCTTGTAAAATAGCTAAAACTTCTTTTTTAATATCCATCGTAAAACCTCTAAAATAAAACTACTTCCAACCAAACCATAGCTGGCTAAGGAAGCCGGAAAAAATCAGAAAACTGAAACAAACAACATTGAAAGTCACCAAGATTGCGAGTCCCTTGGTAAATTTATTGGACGGTAACTGGCCCCTATGCTTCTTTTTATACCTGATCCAGCAATCATTGATGATAATCGCCAGCGCATGGAAGAGTCCATACACAATATAATACCACGTCA
The DNA here is from genome assembly GCF_059900845.1 of Lactobacillus sp. CA30L. Lineage (NCBI taxonomy): Bacteria > Bacillati > Bacillota > Bacilli > Lactobacillales > Lactobacillaceae > Lactobacillus > Lactobacillus sp. CA30L. The sequence continues at coordinate 137,553 of NZ_JBWXGB010000003.1, read as the reverse complement.
AGCCATGCCAGAAGCCCATCACCAAGAAAAGCAATAGGTAGGCTGCCTGGGACAGTCTGATCGGGTTCTTGAACAACTTCTTCTTCATCGCGAAGAAAGTAAACCTCATATAGATGTAGTCCCTGAACCAGAAGGATAGCGTCATGTGCCAGCGATTCCAGAATTCCTTGATATTTGGCGAGATAAACGGTTTATTAAAGTTCATCGGGGTGTGAATACCCATGAAATATGAAATCGATACCGCGAAGAGCGAGTAGCCTGCAAAGTCAAAGAAGAGGTACATGCTATAGCAGTACATATAGGCTACAACCCACCAAGATAGCTTCAAACCGCCGTTGGCTGTACCCGCTATCAGAGCCGCTTCCGTAATCTTGGGCAGCCAATAAGTACCAAAGAACCACCCCAAAACAAACTTGTACAGAAAGCCTTGAAACAGGTAGCGCGTTGCCAGCGCTAGGTCAGCAATATATTGCTCACGCTTAGGGGCAGTGTCACACTCCTTAGCAAACCGCCGGTAGCGGTCAATTGGACCTGACGAAAACGTCGGAAAAAACAGTAAAAAGCGCAGGTAGGTGCCCCAGTTAATGTCCTTAATGGCGCCGTCGCGCACCTCCATGATTACCTGCACGGTCTTAAAGGTAATATACGAAATACCTAGAAAGCCTAAGACTCCGGGCATACCTGCTTGCGGAGAGGCGATCTTAACTTTGACCAGTGCCAAGGGGAGAATTGCTAAAATTACTGCGAGATAAAAGATCCAAGTTTTATTTTGTCCTCTTTTGCGGTACTGCTGGTAGCCATATGCGAGCAGCAGCTGGAACAACAAATAAATTATTAGACTGACGCCCTGCTCCCACTTTTCGCCGTCAAAAATGAGAAACAGGAAAAGCAGGGAAAAGACAACCTCGTAGACCTTGAACCGATGGCCGAAATACAGACCCAAAATTATTGGGATGAGGCCAATTAGTAGGTAGATAAAGTATTGTGGATTGCCATAAGGTTGCAAGTTAATGAAATTAAAATGCACTACTTGTTGACCTCCTTAATCACGGTGTTGATGTCTACCTTGCCGTTCTGCGAAATCGGTAGCTCATCACAATAGACAAAGCGCTGCGGGATCATGTACGGCATCAGGTCCTTGGCCAGATCAGTCCGAATTGCCTTCGTAACCTCGGCTTCCGTGTACTTTTCCTTAATGCCATCCTTAAGCTTGATTGCGGCCACAATTTGCTTAACCGTATGGTCCTTGCCATACTTAGGTGCAGCGACCCCGCGGTCGACCAACTTGTTGCGACCGATGTAGTGGTTGATTTCTTCCAATTCAATCCGGTAGCCGTTAAACTTAATCTGAAAGTCGATTCGGCCCCGGTAGAAGAGTAGATCTCCGTCAAAGAAGCCTTCGTCACCCGAACGGTGACTCAGGTACTGGTCACCTGGCTTTTGGAAGAAGGCCTTGGCAGTTTTTTCCAGGTTATTCATATAGCCCTTGGAAGTACTCGGCCCCGTAATGATGATTTCACCCTCGTCGGGCTGGTCGCCCTTGGTCTTGTCGATGGTGATAGTCGTGTCTTCCTTAACCTTACCAATTGGCAAGCGATCATATTGAGCTAGCACTTCAGGCGTGATTTCCACTTGCGTGACGGCAACCGTAGTCTCGGTTGGACCGTACGTATTAAAAATACGGGCTTGGGGAAATCTCTTCTTGAGCATGACGACCTCAGTATGAGGCAATTCTTCACCACAGAAGAGAAAGTGCGTCAGATTAGGATGATGAACCATATCGAACGTCTTGTCTAAAAAACACATCTGGGCAAACGACGGCGTCGATACCCACACGTTGAACTGTAGCTTAGGTAACGTCATAAACAGCTGGGCAAAATTTTGGGTCACGTTGTGCGGCAGGACAACCAACTCACCCGCACCTACAAGTGCTGGATAAAGGCTCATGACCGAAAGGTCGAAAGAATACGGAGCCTGGGCCAGAAAGTGCGGGTGCGGTGGCAAATCAAAGTCCGTCATTTCCCAGTTGAGGAAACTAAGGAGGTTGTTGTGACTAATCTGCACACCCTTGGGCTTACCGCTGGTTCCGGAGGTGAAAATAATGTAAAAATTATCATTGCCGCTGACAAAATTTGCTGGATCGACTGTGTAATCGCCGTTATCAACTGCGGTAGGCTCCACGACTACCATATCTGGCAAGGTGATGGCTGGCAATTTTTCAATAGCCAGCAACGCTTCGGCCCGGGCGACTTCTTGGATTAACACAATTCGCTCAGCATTGGAGTAGCTGGCAATTGGAATATAGGCGTGCCCCGCCTTTACACAACCTAAAAAGCTGGCAATCATCTCGAAGTCTTGCCCACCCCAGATCATCACTGGACTACCAGGCGTAATTTTCAAATTCATAATTTTATGGGCCCATGCATCGGAACGCCGCTTAAGTTCGCCATACGTATTGGTCTTGCCCAGGTAGTCGTATGCCACCCGGTCCGGCTCTGCCAAGGCAATTTCATCGATTTTTTTAATTACATCTTTAATCATATTGTTGAACCACCTTAAAATTCATTATAAATAAAGTGAACCGAAGTAAGACCGCTATATTGATACAAGTAGATTAACCCCATTAAAATAGCACAATAAACAAGTGTTGTCAGAACAAACTTACTGATCCGCTTGCTGGTTGACGTGCGCTTTTCTTTCTTAACCATTGACTTTCATCTCTTTCAATCCCAATAATGTATTACCGAATTATAACACCGATATCAGATATCAGATATATCATTTGCGCTTAATCTTTTACTAAAATTAATTTTTTGCCGCTAGGAACCGTCATTCAGCTTACGACAGGCCCGATAAGCCAAGTAAAGCGAAATTGCAACCACGAATGGAACCAGTACAAGCGCGACAATCATCAAAATGAAAACGTTTTTGTAACCAGCACTGCTCCCTTGCAGTCGCCAATAAGTAGCTAGCAAACAGGATGATCACGGCTAGTTCTCCCCAAAATAAAAATGCGTAACTGTCGACGTCATCTAGCTGAGCTATTCTCAACCAACCCCAGGCCGGCAATATGCACAACCACCCCGTAAAGCGCAGCCAGAAAATAATCTTCTGGCGGTAAACTTGCTGCTTCATTATTCCTCCTCACTTAGTTACTGTAAGACGCCAAAACTCATCTAATTGTAACAGAGCGATTTTCAACAAACAATTCTCCATTATCGAAGCACACTAATTGATGGTTTATTTGCAAAATTTCTGTCTGTAAAATTAAACCGAGAATAATTTTACACGTCAGCTCACATTTTTTATAGCTATAGCCGATTTTTTTACATGTTCCGTATTTTCTTTAACAGTTTTAAAGAAATTCTTTACCCTTTCATAAGAGAATTTATACCTTTGCTTCATAATTGGGGTATATCATCTTAGGTGTAGTAAGTTATGAAAGCTTACTACATACTCCCACTTTTTATTTCATTCATTCTTACTCCTTCAAAGTAGATGAAAACAAACGGGCTCGCACATCTTGCGGGCCTTTTTTCATTATTATAAGATTAAGCTAGAAAATTCTCTATCTAAGAAAGGTCTCACACATGTTTTCACCCACAATCAAGCACCTGCTTGATGAAAAATCTGGTTCATTCATTATCCCCGCGTCGCGCATCGCCTTTGTTGAAGACGATAATCCGTTGTACCACGCCTTCCTAATCTTGACCCGCGTTAAGTATTCTAAAATTCCGGTACTAGACCGCGAAAGCCGTGTCGTGGGTCTGCTCAGTCTGGCAATGATTACCGCTAAGATGCTAGAAACCAACGATATCTCGCTTGATCCCCTAACCGCACTTAAGGTAAGTGACGTCATGCAAACCAAGTTTGACAAAATCAATTTCGTCCAAACGACGCTGGAAACGCAGCTGCACTTGCTGGTTGACAACGCCTTCTTGCCCGTAATTGACGATTACGGCGTTTTTCAAGGACTATTAACTAGGCGGGAATGGATTAAGGCCTTTAACTATATTAGCCATAACCTTGAAAAAGAATACCAGGTGACCCTAAGAGACAGCACCGAAGGCAAAATACAATAAAAGCAGCGATTCATTGATACAGCCAGCTAAGAGGAAGCAATGCTTCCTTCTTGTTTCTGTTAACCGCTGCAGGCAGTCCGCTTAAATTTTAAAAGCAATTTAGACCCAGTCTAAACAAAGCGGCAAACTAGTGCTAAAATAAAAGCAGCAACGTTTTTATCTATTCAGGAGGTAATTTTAACGATGAGTTTCATCAAACGACAGTGGAAGTTCATTCTCGTACTGGCAATTGGGGTAATCGGGCTTATCTGCCAGTTCGGTTTGCATGCTCCCAGTATTTTTCACATCGGCAGCCTGCAATTTCCCGTCCACGCGATTTTAATCGACTTGGTCGGCATAATGATGGCACTTTCCTTATTAAGCGAAATCGCCAGTGACTTTAAAACTGGCCGCTATGGCGTCGATCTTTTGGCTGTTGTAGCTGTTGTTTCCACTATCCTAATTGGGGATATTTGGGCTGAATGGATGATTTTGGTCATGATGACCGGGGGCGAAACCCTCGAAGATTACGCTACTGGACAAGCAGATAAAGAATTACGCTCACTTTTAAGCAATTCACCGACCATTGCCAATAAAATTGTCAACAAGGAACTCGTCGCAGTTGACGTTGACCAGTTGCAAATCGGCGATCACGTGCTCATCAAGCCCGGCGAACAGGTACCCGTTGACGGCCAGGTTGTGAGCGGCGAATCTAGCTTTGACCAGTCGTCACTGACCGGTGAGTCTGTTCCCGTGACCAAAAAAAGCGGTGATGAACTCATGTCCGGCTCGATCAACGGAAATGTGGCCGTTGAAATGGCTGTTACCAAAAAGGCCAGCGATTCAGAATATCAAACGATCGTGGCCCTGGTCCAATCATCCCAGGCCAAGCCCGCAAAATTCGTCAAAATGGCCGATCGCTACGCTGTCCCGTTTACCATTATTTCCCTCTTAATCGGAATTGGCGCGTGGATTCACTCGGGCAACCCGATTAACTTTGCCGAAGTGATGGTGGTTGCATCGCCCTGCCCGCTCTTAATCGCCGCTCCGGTTGCCCTGGTTTCCGGCATGAGCTCAATGTCCAAGAACCACATTATTGTGAAGTCCGGGCCCACGCTAGAGAAGCTGGCAACAGCTCAGACCTTTGCGTTTGATAAGACCGGCACGCTGACCGAAAACCAACTAGTAATCGATGAAGTGGTAGCCGCCGGCCGCGACTTTGACCAAGAACGGCTAAAGAGCTACGCCGCCAGCGTTGAGCAGCAATCAACCCACATTATTGCCAACTCGCTGGTGCATGCGGTCGACAAGGAACTTCTTAAGCCCGCAAAAGACATTAAAGAAACTACCGGCCAGGGCATCAGCGGCCAGGTTGACGGCCACCGCGTCAAGGTCGGCAAACTGGATTTTGTCAGTCCCGGCCAAACAGTTCAAGCCGTAAACGCAACTGCCATTTACATTTCAATCGATAGCCAGTACGCCGGCTATATTACCTTCAAGGACCAGGTCCGGCCTGAGAGTGCGCAAACGGTTGCGCGTCTGCGCCGCCAAACCGGAGCACACATGATGATACTAACCGGAGATCACAAGGACGTTGCCGCTAAAATCGGCCAAGAAGTAGGCATTAAGGACATCCGCGACAGCCTCCTGCCCGCCGAAAAGATTGCGGCAATCAAGAATGTAGGCAAGGAAAAGCGCCCTGTCGTCATGACTGGGGACGGCATCAACGATGCCCCTAGTCTAACCGCAGCAGACGTTGGCATTGCGATGGGGGCCAAGGGTGCATCTGCGGCCAGTGAGAGTGCTGACGCCATTATCATGGTCAATGATTTGTCTAAGATCAATGATGCCGTGGCTATTTCCAAGCACACCATGAAGGTTGCTAACGTTGACGTTTTAACGGCGATCACAATCGTTATTATTATTGAGCTAATTGCATTTACGGGGGTTATTCCCGCATTCTGGGGAGCCATCCTCCAGGAAGTCGTTGACATGATTTCGATCAGTCTGGCCCTCTTGGCAAAGACCAAGCCGAAGAATCCCAAGCAAACCGGGATTGCGACCCCAGCCTAACTCATGCAAGGCAAAAACAAAAGTCATGTTGCAGAACATGGCTTTTTTATATCAGCAAGAAATTTCACGGCTGCATCCAACTTCGCATTAAATCGGGCAAGAAATTAATCAACCCTATCATCAAGCAAGAAGGCCCAGTGAATTATACAGTATGTGCGCAATCACTGAATACCGTAGGTCCTTCGTGGTCGTGTAGACCCACGCTAACACGCAGCCCAGGGCCCAGTAAACAAAAAGAAATTTGGTCAAGTCGGGATCGTGGACGTAGCCGAACACAAAGCCGCTGACAAGTATTCCCAGCCACTTGCTTAGCGTTGTCTTTTGGGCGAAAAAGGTATTGAACAGGAGTCCGCGAAAGATCGTTTCTTCGAATAAGGGCGCAACAAGTGCAACCATCGGGGGGAAAAACACGCCCGCTTGCCGCGAAATGTCATTTAACGCGGCCTCGTTAGTCGACGTCGCATTACTTCCCAATTTCAGCAGCGCCTGGGTCGCGGCACTGGCTGCAACCAGCAGGACAAATCCTAAAAGCGCAATCAGCAGACGACGCACGCTCCAGTGCGGCCGTGCATTAAAGTTCCAGTCATTGCCCTTATCCAGCTGCTTACGGTAAATAACAAACAACAGGAATAACGCAAACGCGGTAACTGCCACTACTAAGAGCGTGTAGGGGACAGCACCCAGATGCAGCACCCGTTCAACTTTAAGGGGATAAAAGTAAAATCCTTGTACCAAGCCATACATTAAAAAAGCCAGGACAAGGGCACCAATATTTCCCAGGAAATAAAACACTTTCTTCATTTAAACTCTCCCCTTTTCTTATTAGCACACCACTACTAGTGCGACTGCTATATATATTATCACAGTATACTACAGATGCTGCCGTTCACTGGGATTTCTCCTCTCATTTATCTATAATGTATTTAACAATCATCGCGTAAGGTGGGAATCATGCTTAACTTTTTTCAGACTTTTGGCCAGAATCGGCCCTTCATCTACCTTTCTTTGCTCCTCCTTGCTACGTTTGTCTTCTTTTTGGTCTTCTGGCTAAAAGAACCGCGCAGTTTGCTCAACGGCATCCTTTTTTCCGTCTTTCTCATCATGCTCGGCATCTGGTTGACCGTCATTGTGCAGTCCACCAATATTCCGGCTTTGACCCTGGCCTATGAGATTCTGCTGGTGCTTTTTTTGGGCGTGATCAACCTTGTGGTCCTCTTTTCGTGGCTGTTCTTTCTGTGGAACGCCTACTTCGTTTGGAAACGTGAAAGTCATACCCTGCCCAACCTGCTGACCCTATTTATTGGCCTATTCCTGCTTGGGGCCTGGGCACTAATTTTGCTCGATCCCTTCAGCAATCTGCCCGTCTGGCTTAAGACCCTTACCTATGCTCCCCTGGCAATCATCGTCTACCTGCTGCTTGTTGCCTACAACTTCCTCATCAGCCTGCTGCTCTACCAGTTTGTTCCCCGCCAATACAACCAGGACTACCTAATCGTATTGGGTGCCGGGCTGGCTGGCGGTGAAACCGTTACGCCCCTTCTTGCCGGACGCATCAACCGGGCCATTGAATACGCCCAAAGGCAGATTGCCAAGGGGCGTGCCATGCCCAAGCTAATCATGTCCGGTGGCCAGGGCAGCGATGAGAAGGTCCCCGAGGCCCAGGCAATGGCCGAATATGCACTGGCGCGGGGCATCAGTCCCGACCACCTGCTGCTCGAAGTCAAATCGAAAAACACCTACCAAAACATGCAATTTTCCGCACGCATCGCCGCTAGCGATTTTGGCAGCACCAAGTTTCGCGCCAAGTTTTTCAGCAATAATTACCACATCTTTCGTGCGGCGCTGTACGCCAAGGCAACAGGACTAAACGCAAACGGCGTCGGCTGCTACACCAGGTTTTACTTTTTGCCCAATGCGATCGTGCGTGAATTTGCGGGCGTTTTGCTTATCAACAAGAAGCACCACCTGCTTGTTGTTTTGGCCATTATCATATTCTATGTTATGTACACCCTCGTTCAGCAATTAACCGGAATCACGTCCCTGTTGGGCTAGCTGATTATACAAATCGATATTTGATATTTATAAAATGCATCATTCACGGTCAAGCTTGTGTTAAACTTACTAATAACGACAAATCAATTTAGATTTACTTTTTTGTAAGTGTTAAAATAATTATTATTTATTAAAAAGGGAACAGCATATGCTTCAATTAAAGAATCTCCGCAAGTCTTATCAGGTCGGCGACACAGTTACCCATGCGCTTGACGACGTTTCAATTTCGTTTCGCAGCCAGGAATTCATTGCCATTCTAGGACCCAGCGGTTCCGGCAAAACCACCCTGCTAAACGTGATTGGCGGCCTGGACCGCTATGACAGCGGCGATCTAATCATTAACGGCAAGTCTACCCAAAATTTTAAGGAAACGGATTGGGACGCATACCGCAATAATTCAGTGGGCTTTGTCTTTCAAAATTATAATCTCATTCCGCACCTGACGATCAGCGCCAACGTGGAGCTCGGGATGAACCTGTCCGGCGTCTCCGCTTCAGAGCGGCACCAGCGCGCGGTTGAGGCCTTAACCCAGGTGGGATTAAAGGACCAGATTGCTAAGAGGCCCAACCAACTGTCCGGCGGTCAAATGCAGCGTGTGGCCATTGCCCGAGCGCTTGCCAACAACCCCGACATACTGCTTTGTGATGAACCCACCGGCGCACTCGACACCGAAACGTCCGAGCAGATCATGAAGCTGATTAAGAAGCTGTCAAATGACCGCTTAGTTATCATGGTGACCCACAATCCCAAGCTGGCAAATGAGTACGCAACCCGGATCGTTAACTTCCAAGACGGAAAGATCCTCAATGATTCCAACCCCTTCACGGCCGCCGGCGAAAAGGACACGTTTAAGCTCAAGCGCACCAAGATGTCGTACTGGAACGCAATCAGCCTCAGTTTTACCAACATCATGACCAAGAAGGGTCGTACCACATTGACCGCCTTTGCGTCGAGCATCGGAATCATCTCAATTGCGATTGTCTTGGCCCTGTCAAACGGCTTTCAAAAGCAGATTGACACAACCATGAGCAAAGCGCTAGCCCAGTACCCCATCACAATCACGCAAACCGCCACTGACATGGACAGCTTCGGCAAGCGCGGCGATGCCGAAAAAAACGTCCGCAGCCGCGGCTACGTCACGGCCAAAAAGGACCGCTTCCAGCAGGTCACGCACCAAAATAAGATCACCCAGAAGTACATTGATTACGTTAAAAAGATTAGCCCCAAATACGCCAACAACATCTCCTACCAGGTTGGGATCACCCTCAACCTGTTAGCGCGAAGCGGTGGCAAGATCAGACGCGTAGAATTTTCGCCGCTTGCCCCTGGTGCCAGCGACCAGCAGGCACTGGCCCAGATGCAGTCGCAAACGGCCAGCGCTTCCTTCATGGGCTCACCCGTTTTTCCTACTGCACTGTCTAAGGGCAAGGGCAACGTGGTCAAAGAGAATTACCAGCTGCTCAGCGGGAAGTGGCCTCACCGGATCACCGACCTCGTTTTGGTTGTTGACAATAAAAACACGATCAGCGTCAACTCGCTGAAAAACCTGGGCATCAAGATCAAAGCCGGTCACAGGCTAAACTATAACAAACTGGTCGGACGCAGGTTCAGGGTAGCAAGCAATGACAGCTATTACCAGGCTTTGCCGACCGGAAACTTTATCCCCCGAAAACCTGACCCGGCCATGTACGACAGCAGCAAGATTGAGCTGCAAATCACGGGCGTCATTCGGCCCAAGAACAAGGACGCAATGGCCCTGCTCGCCGACGGTATTGTTTACAGCAACAAGCTGGCCCAGAAAGTCATTAAGCAAAATCGTCATTCTGCAATCGTTAAAGCGCAAAAAAAATCCAGCCAAAACGTAATCACCAACCAACCGATGAACACGGCGGGCAAGAAACAGGTAATGCAATCTATCGGCGGCTCCACTTTGCCAGCTGGCATCATGATCTATCCGAACAACTTCAACTCCAAGGACAAGGTTTTGGATTACCTGGACAAGTGGAACAAGGGCAAGGCAAAGAAGGACAAAATCATTTACACCGACATGTCCAGCGCCGTGACTTCAATCACCGGCGGATTGCTGGGCGGGATCACGGCCGTGCTGGTTGCTTTTGCCGCAATCTCGCTCGTAACATCGATGATTATGATTGGCATCCTCACCTACACCTCGGTACTGGAAAGAACCAAGGAAATTGGCATCCTGAAGGCGCTCGGCGCACGCAAGAAGGACATTACCCGCGTCTTCGATGCCGAAACCTTTATCCTGGGCGTGTTCTCAGGCGTCCTGGGCATCTGCATTGCCTGGCTTCTGGTCTTCCCCATCAACGGTGTGCTCTACAACATTACCAAGCTGGGCCACGTGGCCCAGTTAAACCCGGTTCACGCTTTGATTTTAATTGTTATTTCAACCATCTTGACCATGCTGGGCGGTCACCTGCCGGCGCGCATGGCAGCTAAGAAAGATGCGGCAGCGGCCCTGCGTAGCGAATAAAACGCGCGTGGCACGTGCAAAAGGCTCGTTTAGTGTTTCATATGAAACATTAAGCGGGCCTTTTTGGCAACGCAAACTTAATAATTATCAGCCAATTAGCAGTTGACAAATTGGTATATGCCAATTTATAATTAGCGTAAAGAATATGGAGGCGCAACGATGAAAATTATTATTACAGAAGACAAAGCCAGCGGCAGTGCCATGGCCTTTGACCTGTTCCGCAGCAGTATTGAAAATGGTGCAAAAGTTATCGGTTTAGCAACCGGCTCGACCCCGGAGAACTTATATGAAGAATGGATTAAGAGCAGCGTTGACAACCGCGATCTGATCAGCATCAACCTTGATGAATACGTTGGGCTGAGTCCGGACAACGACCAGAGCTACCACTACTTCATGCAGAAGCACCTTTTCGACCAAAAACCGTTTAAGAAGTCATACGTTCCCGACGGGCTCAAGGCGATCAAAGACCCCGAAGGCGCTTCAGCGGATTACAATGAGATTATTAAGGAAAATCCGCTCGACGTGCAGCTTTTAGGCGTCGGTCAAAACGGCCACATTGCCTTTAACGAGCCGGGCACCCCGTTTGATTCAGTTACCCATGAGGTCAAGCTGACCGAAAACACGATCAAGGCCAATTCCCGCTTCTTCGCCAATATCGCGGATGTGCCCAAGTCCGCCATCTGCATGGGAATCGCCAACATCATGTCGGCCAAGCAAATCGTCCTGTTGGCATTCGGCACAAACAAGGCCGATGCGGTCAAAAAGATGATTGAAGGGCCAGTTACCGAAGACGTTCCGGCATCAATCTTGCAAAAGCACCCGAACGTAACCGTCATTGCCGACCAGGACGCAGCAAGCAAACTGTCTGATAAATATAAAAATTAAATTCATAACTATGTTTAAAAGAAGTGCAATTGCACTTCTTTTTTTGTCTGCACTGTACTAAAACGATAACGTACATATATCGATGCATATCATTTGTATAGCAAAATAATCAGTATTAAGCTTAAGTTAATATAGAGGGGATGGTGATGAATTGAAACGAAGTAAAAAGTTGTTCATGGTAATAAGCATAATTTTATTGTTGCCTTTACCTGTTTATTTTTTGTGGGAGACCAGCGGTCTTTGGCAAAAATACTTAAAAATCCGGCTGCCCGCCGCCGGCACCCCGGACCCAATATTGACCTGGTACCTAATCGCAATCAGTACGCTGGTTGCACTGGTTCTGCTTATTAGTTTAATAGTCACCCTGTTCTGGCCCGTCCGCCGGTACTTTAACCTGATTCACAAGCATGACGGCCAAATCAAGGTTACCAGCAAGGCAATCAACGGCTTTGTGGCTAGCTCGCTGGCTGGCTTGCCCTACCTAAACAAGGTCAAGGTGGATTCACGGCTCACCAATCACAAGGTAAAAATCAAAATCAGTGGTGACCTGGGCGCTGGTGAAAACGTGGCGGACCTGCTTGACGAATACCTGGAGGAGCTGCGGAAAAACCTCAAGCTGCTCTTAGGGGTTGAACAGAAGCCGAAGATTGTCGTTAAGTTTGTCAATTATCATAATTCCGAAAAGACAGAGAGACGCGTTCAATAAAGGAGGTAGACAATGAAAGAATATTTGCAAAAATACCTCCCGGAAATATGCGGTGCGGCAGTCGGCCTGCTGCTGGCATTCTGCTTTTTGGGACTGGGATTTTTCAAAACTATTTTTGTTATTTTAATGTTGGTTTTGGGTGCTTTAGGCGGGCACTACTACCCCCTCCTAAAAAACCTCAAGAACAAGTAACTCACGAAGGGATTGATGCAAGATGGCACAAAATAATACAACGCAGGGAAAACACGAAGTAAAAGGTGATTTGAATTACGATTCCAAGGTTATCCAAAAAATTATCGGAATCGCACTTTCGGATATCAAGGGGCTTTTAACCATTAACGGCGGTTTTTTCTCCAACCTCGCGGATAAAATCGTTAACAACGATGACGTCACTTCCGGGGTCAACGTCGAGGTCGGCAAGAAACAGGTTGCCGTTGACATCGAGATTGTTGCCGAATACGGCGTCGAGATTACCAAGCTATATGACCAAATCAAGCAGAAGATCTACGACAAGGTCAAGGAAATGACCGGCCTGGACACCGTTGAAGTGAACGTCACCGTCGTTGACATCAAAACCAAGAAGGAACACGAAAAAGATTCGGTCAGTCTTCAGGACCGCATTTCGGACGTGACCCAGGATGCCAAGGAAAAGATCGGCAATACGAAGGACAAAATCGGCGACCAAAAAGATGAGCACGAAGAAAAAAAGGACGACCAAAAGCGGGTTAAGTAGCTAATTGCTTTTGATTACTAAAAAGGGGGTGCACCGTAAGACGCTCGGTGCACCCCCTTTTTGTCTGCTCTTTTAACTAGCTATTTTGCCTTGGTCCTGCGTTTTTGCACGAAATAGTTAAGCAAAGCGATGGCCAGCAAAATCACATTGCCCAGCGCACATATCAACATAATATTGCGTGGTGAAGCCGTTCCCATCATTTTGTTAACGCCGTTCATAACAGTTGGTGAAACAACCGTTCCAACGTTCAAAGCAATCATCAAAATTGATTGACCGGTATTTGAAGTTTCAGCATCCGTTAAAAGACCCATCCAGTTGTAAAGATATGGCAAAACAAGACTGTTGCCAATGCCTAACAATAACAACGAGAATAATAGAAAAACAATATTAGACGAAATAGAAATTAAGTAGTAACCAATAACTTGGATAACGAAACCAATCGGAAATACTTTGTTGCCTATTCGCTTTAATAAAAAACCGAAAAGAGCAGCTGTCACCATGGTAAATATCCTTAAGAGTCCGGTAACCCAGGCCGATGTAGCAGCTGTTCCCATATTTCCTGCAATGATTAGACGAGGCAATGTAAAGTTGGTCGGCATATATAAAATCAAATTGGAAAACATAAAGAAGACAATTAGCAGAACTTCACCCGTAAATTTGAAATGCTTCTTAGTCTTAACCTGTATTTGCCTGTTTTCAGCGTCTTCATCATCAATGCCATTAACAAACAAACCGAATAAAATTATTAATACCAGTGGAATCAGATACACAAGAAAAACTTGGTGCCAGCCGAATGAAACTAACCAGCCAACTACGAAAGAACCGATGGCACTGCCCAGTGTTTGAATGGTGTTTTGATAACCCATCATATGAGCCATTGTGTCTTTGTCTTGCCGGTAAAGCTGGACAATTAAGCTGGTTGCCAAAGCCATAAATAAGCCAAAAGCAAGTCCAACCGCTAGTCGGGAAAGCAAAATAACGGGATAAGAATTGCTAAAATAAGGAATTATTCCTAAAACCGTTACGCCCAATAAACCAATAATAATTGTTTTTTTCTTACCAATAAAGCGAAAAATAAGCGGACTAATTAAAATGCCCACAATTTTCATCAAATTAGGAATAGTACTTAAAGTATCAATTTGTGCTTGACTGACGCCCGGAAAATGCATTAATGGTAATGCAGGAGAAATTGACGGTGCCAGCATAATTGCAAGTGAAATTGACAGAAGAGAGATTTTAAACAGCACACTATTATGTGATAATTTTTTCATAATTTCAGCCTCAAAAATGTTTAGTTTTTAGTGCAGAGATGCAGAGGAAACTGTCTCTGCCTGAGAATCTGTGTCATCAAACATATGATGAGTAATGTAATCTTGTGCTCCGGCCGCGGCAACTGCCCCATCACTTGCAGAAGTCACGACTTGACTTAAATACCTCTTTCTAACATCACCCGCAGCAAAAATACCATTTTTGGTGATGCTCATATCATCCTTAGGGTGAAAATAACCATCTTCATCCGTTGAAGCTAGATCTGCAATGAATGCGGTAGCAGGAATCATCCCACCATAAAGGAAGACACCATCACAGCTTAAATTTTCTTTTTTATCAGTGTCCGTGTGCTTAACGATGATACTTTCAACGTTCATTTCACCGTTAATGGCTACCAATTCACAATTCCAAGTAAACTTCATTTTGGGTTCAGCTTCAGCTAGCTCTTTGTTTTTGCTACTGCAGTCAAATTGTCCCTCAGGATGATTAACGATGACGTCCACTTCCTTTGCGTATTTGCAGGTCATCAGGCCTTCGTTGATTGCTTGATCATTACTGCCGATAACAACAACCTTTTGATTGCGATAAAATTCTGCATCACAGGTTGCACAATAAGACACACCCATACCGGCAAGTTCATCCTCACCTGGAACGTCAAACTTCTTTGGCTGCATCCCCGTTGCAACAATTAGGGCCTTAGCCAGGTAGTCTTCTTTACGCGTATGAACAAGCTTGTAATCATCTTGAAGCATAATTTTTTTAGGTTTAGCCTTAATAATCTTTGCGCCAAAAGATTCTGCATGCCCTTTTAAGTTAGCGATAAAATCCGGACCAGAAATGTTTTTGATTCCGGGATATGACGTTAACTTGGTTATCTGATTGGTTCTGCCCCCTATTTCATCTTTTTCAAGAATTAAGGTCTTAAGCTGATAACGACTACTATATAAACCTGCAGTCAATCCCGCAGGACCTGCACCGATAATTACAACATCATATTTTTCCATGTAATCCTCCTAATACTTATCTATATTTATTTTTAGTTTACATGTGAAGTTCTTAATTTAGATATAGCATTTGCCTATATTAGATAGCGCTTTCTTATGGTTGAAGCCTTATTTTTAATGGTATAAATATTGTGAACGATATAATTTGTAAAACTGCTAAGGAGGTTTTTATGAAGGAATTGGTTCCGGCTTCTTTTGAAGAATTAGTAACAAATGGAAACAGGTGTTTGGTTATGTTTTCTCGTAAAACATGTCCTGTCTGCGCCAAGGTTAAGCCTAAAGTTCTTGATCTTGAACAGGATTATTCGAATATTCCTTTCTATAACGTTGATGTAGTTGCACACCCTAATTTACAGGCAAAATTTCACCTAAAGGGTGTGCCCCACGTCATCTTGTTTGAAGATGGCGAACCGGTTAAGAGACTAACGGGTAATCATGATGAAGATGATTACGCAGATATGCTTGATAATAATTAGGAGGTATCATAATGGGACGCACAGTTTATCCTACTGGAACAGTAAAATTTGACCCAAGTAAAACTTGGAGTGGCTATACGCTTTTTAATGGTGACGGTGAAGGTACTCTGTTAATTGATATGAACGGTAAAATCGTTCATGAGTGGAAGAACCTTCAGGGCTTTCCAAACAAAATGATTCGCGGTGGTAAGGTATTTGGTTCATTAAAAGCACGTGATCGGTATGCTGCCTACCAAGATCAATCTGACGTTACTGAAGTTGATTGGGATGGTAAGAAACTCTGGAGCTTTAACCATAATCAGGAAGTTGATGATGAGGATACCGGAAAGGTTTGGGTTGCACGTCAACACCATGACTACCAAATCGAAGGTAACCCTGTTGGTTACTATGTTCCGGGTCAAGAAAGCAATGACAACTTTCAAAAAATGTTAATTCTTACTCACAATAACTTGAAGAAGAAAAGGGTATCGCCACAGTCTTTGCTTGAAGATGTCTTAATTGAAATCAATCGGTCGGGTGAAATCATGTGGTCATGGAGCTTAATGGATCACTTCAAAGAATTTCATTTAAGTAACATCGAATTGAATGCAATATTCCGTGATCCTAATACACATGATACGGGTGACGAAGGTGAAGGTGACATTTTCCACTGCAACTGTGCGAGTTACTTAGGGCCCAACAAGTGGTATGATCAAGGTGACAAACGCTTTGCGCCTGACAACATTATTATTGATGCACGTGAAGCTAACATTATGTGGATTATTGACCACGAAACAGGCAAAATAGTCTGGCAAATTGGGCCCGATTACACGATGAGTCCTGAACTAAGGACACTCGGTCCCCTTGTTGGGATGCACCATGCACATATGATTCCTAAAGGTTTGCCTGGAGCTGGCAACATTTTAGTATTCAATAATGGTGGCTGGGCCGGTTATGGCATTCCTAACCAAGTCTCTAAGACCGGTATGAAAACTGCTCGGATTGATACTTCAAAGGTAATTGAATTTGACCCGATTACGCTTGAAGTGAAATGGACATTTGACTCTTCTGACTTGGGTGAAACCATGATTTGGCACCAGCACCGTTTCTATTCACCATTAGTCAGCGATACACAAAGATTGCCAAATGGAAACACCTTGATTGATGAAGGAACTGAGGGTAGATTCCTTGAAGTTACTCCCGATAAAGAAGTGGTTTGGGAATATGTTTACCCTCACGTCAATAATTACCTCGTTTATCGGGCATATCGAATTCCTTATGATTGGATTCCACAATTAACTAAGCCTGAAGAGATCGAAGTTACACCGCCAGCAAATGATCAATTCCAAGTCAAAGGTGCTGCTAATCCTAACTTCACTAAAGAAACTACCGTTGAAGTCGAAGGCGCTGCCGGTTATGGTGAGGGAATGGATGCGTGCGTCGACGAACTAGATTAAAAGGTCATTATGCAATTAGTTCAAATTCAAGACGTTATTGCGATTGCAGAATATAAATCAATATCCCAAGCAGCTAAAGAGTTGTTTATTTCTCAACCCACATTAAGTGAGGCACTAATTTCACTTGAAAAAGAATTAGGTTTTCAAATCTTTGAACGGGGTAGACGTGGCGTTACCCTAACTGCAAAAGGACAGGAGATTTACCGAATTGCACAAAATATTCAAAAAAGCGTAGATGAAATAAAAAGCCTCTCTACACGGGGAAAAAGCATCAGCTCTGTTAGACTTACTTCTATTCCGATGATTTCAAGCACTATTTTTATAAATATTATTGACAACCTTTATCGCAAGATGCCAAATTTAAGGATTTATCCTGACGAGGGCCGTCCTAATCAAGTATTAAATAACCTAGAAGATGGAAAAACTGACATCGCTTTTGAGAATATCAATCGCATAAATAAGGAACGTTTTGCGACGTTAATTAATAAAAGCAATATGCAAAAAAAGCTACTGTGCAAAATTCCGGTAGTTGCCATTGTTCCCGCTGACTCACCGATGGCAAAGTTAGATAAAATAAATCGCCAGCAATTGTTTTCATATCATTACCGCCACATTTATCTCACTGACTACTGTGACTGTGATTTCCAGTCGGAAGATATTATGTTAGCCAATCGTGACTTGATACTTAATGCAGTGTCACACAATGTTGGTTACACGATGATGCCAGAAACTGCTATCTTTGATTATGACAATAAAAATATAAAAATAATCACAATGGCAGAAGAAAAAAAGGAGGATTTGTTCCTGCTTTATCCGAGCAAGGAATTGATCACCCCTATCCAAGAGAAAATTATCAACCTAATTACTAATTGTATTAATCAGTTAGGCTACAATAAGTAGCCCACTCCCCCTCCTGAATAACAAATTCAAGGGGGGATTTTTTGTTACCGCTTTGTTTCACGTGTAACAGCTCTTAAAATATGCAATATGCAATCATATTAAACGGCATAAGAACCCTTTACGCTCCTTTGCATTTTTAGATAATTAATTATTAGTCTTGCTTTATTTTAAATATAAGCATTTTTTATTGCAGACCAAATATCCGCTTGACATTACCCGCAATTTTTTAATTTAATTTTTGCTTGTGTACCACAATATCTCGTATTAAACTAGATAAGGATCTATATATTGTATTTAAGAAAGAACGTGATGACAGTTATTGTTTTAAGTGGGCCAATTGGGGCCGGCAAATCCAGTTTAACCAGCATTTTAGCTGAACATTTAGGCACGCAGGCTTTTTATGAGGGGATTGAAGATAATCCCGTGCTTCCCCTCTACTATAAGGACATGAAGCGGTATACCTTTCTGCTCAACATCTACTTGCTTAACCACCGTTTAGCCCAAATCAGTCAGGCCATCCAGGAAAAAAATAGCGTTTCAGACCGTTCCATTTACGAAGACGAGCTCTTCTTTAAGATGAACGCCGAAAACAAGGTGGCTGATCCAACGGAATTCCAGATCTATGCCAGTTTGCTCAAAAACATGATGGAAGACACCCCTGGCAACCCGAGCAAGAAGCCTGACCTGCTAATCTACATTCACGTGTCTCTTGATACAATGCTAGAACGGATTGAAAAGCGCGGACGTTCATTCGAGCAGATCAGTACTGATCCAAGCCTCAAGGATTACTACGCGTGCCTTTTGAGCTACTACGAACCGTGGTATGAAAGCTATCACGAATCGCCTAAGATCAAAATCGACGGTGATAAGCTTGACTTCATTACTGATGAAGCAGCCAAAAAAGAAGTTTTAAGTCAAATTGATGAAAAATTGCGCGCATTGGGCAATTTAGAATAAAGAAGGATCGTGATGACAGTTATTGTTTTAAGCGGGCCAATTGGAGCCGGTAAGTCTAGTTTAACCAGTATTTTAGCCAATTATTTAGGGACCAAACCCTTTTATGAGAGCGTTGACAACAACCCCGTATTGCCGCTTTTCTATGCGGACCCGAAGAAGTATGCGTTTCTGCTTCAGGTGTTCTTCCTCAACACGCGTTTTCGCAGCATCAAGGATGCGTTAACGGATGACAACAATGTTCTTGATCGGTCCATTTATGAAGATGCCCTCTTCTTCCAGATGAACGCAGATATTGGTCGGGCAACCACGGAAGAGGTCGACACCTACTACGAGCTGCTGAACAACATGATGGGCCAGCTTGAGCACATGCCCAAGAAGAATCCCGACCTGCTTGTACACATCAACGTTTCTTATGACACAATGATCAAGCGTATCCAAAAACGGGGCAGGCCGTACGAGCAACTCAGCTACGATGCAACGCTTGAGGACTACTACAAGCGTCTTCTGCGTTACTACAAGCCGTGGTACCAAAAGTACGACTATTCTCCTAAGATGGAAATTGACGGCGATAGCCTCGACTTTATGACTAATGAGGAGGACCGGCAAGTTGTTCTGGACCAAATTGTTGCCAAGCTCAAGGAGATTGGCAAGCTCCCCTCATCCTGGAGCAAGCCAACCGCAGTCGCAATTGACAATTAAATAATATTTTAGTCAAACAAAAAGCCAATCGTGCAGACAACCACGCCTGCTAATTGGCTTTTTTCGTGTTCAAAATAAAATACCTAAAGCTAAGGTCAGTCCAACTGGTCAAGGACTGCGGCAATCCCGTCGTGATTGTTGTCCAGCGTAACCGTAGCAAATCTGGCTTTTAATTCAGCGGGCGCATTGCCCATTAATACCGGGTGCCCTACTGCATTAAGCATCGCCTCGTCATTATAGTTGTCGCCGAAGGCCCAACAATCACCCAATTCAACGCCAAAGGCCTGCGCCAGTTCGCTAACGCCCCTGCCCTTCGTTACGCCCTTGAGCATAACCTCCAGCAAATTAGGCGCAGATTTGACGAAGACCAGCTGCGGGTACAGGCTGCTTAACGCCCGCTGACCCTCATCGAGCACGGCCGGATTCCCCATAATCAAAACCTTGTGTACGCCCCGCAGTTTTTTAACCCCGGCAATGGAACTAGGCGTGGCTTTAAGCTTGACTATTTCTTCTTCCCTCTCAACCAGTGACGGATTATTACCCGGGGAATAGTACCAGTCATAGCCACTGTACACATTCCACGCCGTGCCAGCACACTTTTGCTCAACGTACGTACAGATTGCTGCCGCTGTAGCTGCTGGCATAAATTGCGAACTGAGCGGTCGCCCCAGCTCATCTAAAACCAGCGCCCCATTATATGCGATCATGGGGCATGATTTCATGATCTGCCCCACCACGGTCATAATTGCCTGCGGCATGCGTGCCGATACGGGAACAAAAATATTTCCCTTAACCACTTGCTTGCGAATCGCTCTCAGTGTTTTAGGCGTCACCTTTAGGTCCGAATTGATTAACGTACCATCGATATCTGAGAAAAGCAGTTTAGCCATATTTCCTCCTTAATGAACTTGTCCACCACATACTGGTCAATTTACCTTATTCTACTGGTTGTTTGCACCCCCGGTCAACGCTGCGGCCAATGCTTCTTCGCATTTTTTGTTGTCTATACCTTGACCTCGGCTATAAATAATTCGCATTTGCAATTATTTTACAGAGTGATAAACTATAGCAGTCGGTTATTTTAGACAAAACACGAACATTGATTTGTGGGAGAGGTTACATGAATTTTATAAAGAGTTACTTTCAACTCGATAAATACAAGACTAGCGTTAAGGTTGAGTTCCTTGCCGGACTGACCACTTTTATTAGCATGTCTTACATCCTATTTGTTAATCCCAGCGTTTTGGGCGCAAGCGGCATGGACAAGGGTGCTGTCTTCACGGCTACAGCCCTGGCAAGTGCTCTAGGCACTGCATTAATGGGAATCATCGCCAATTATCCAATCGGCGAGGCACCCGCATTGGGAATTAACGCATTTTTTGCCTACACGGTCTGCATTGGCATGCATGTTTCATGGGAAACAGCTCTGGCAGCCGTCTTCGTTGCTTCGATTATTTTTATCTTAATCACGATGTTTAAGCTCCGTGAAAAAATCATCAATGCCATTCCGTCTGACCTGAAATTCGCAATATCTTCCGGAATCGGCTTATTCATTGCATTCCTGGGCATGCAGGACGGGGGCCTGATCGTCGCCAACAAGTCGACCTTGGTCGGTCTCGGTTCGCTGCACGACCCGGCGGTCTGGATTACCATTTTCGGCTTGCTGGTTACCGTTGTCCTAATGATCCTAAACGTTCCCGGGGCCATCTTTATCGGTATGGTTCTAGCGGCTATTTTTGGCATTGTTACCGGACAAATTGCACTGCCAAGCAAGATCATCTCGGTTGCGCCAAGCATTGCGCCATCTTTTGGGCAAGCAATTTTCCACGTTAAGGACATTAATACCCTGCAAATGTGGGTTGTTGTCCTTACCTTCCTGCTGGTTACCTTTTTCGATACGGCTGGTACCCTGATCGGGCTGGCACAGCAGGCGGGCTTTATGAAGGACAACAAGATGCCACGCGTCGGCAAGGCCTTGGCGTCCGATTCAACCGCGATGATGGTTGGTTCCGTTCTGGGGACTTCGCCGGTGGGAGCATTTGTTGAATCAAGCGCCGGTATTGCCGTTGGGGGCCGGACTGGTCTAACTGCAGTCTTCGTTGCAATTTTCTTCATGATCTCAATGATCTTCAGCCCCCTCTTGGGACTGTTCACTACGCATGTTACCGCCCCGGCTTTAATCATCGTGGGCGTTCTGATGGCCCAAAACACGGCCCATATTCACTGGGATAAAATGGAAATTGCCGTGCCTGCATTCCTAATTCTGATTGGCATGCCGCTGACCTACTCTATTTCAGACGGTCTGGCACTGGGATTAATCACTTATCCAATCTGCATGGTTGCGGCTAAACGCGGCAGAGAAATAACGCCAATGATGTGGATTCTCTTTTTCGTCTTCATCTTCTTCTTATGGGTGTTAAACTTCTAATTTATATACGGTATTTAAAAAGACCGCATTATGATAGAATATATAAATATGGTGAGGTAGAGTGCTATTCTTACCATATTTATTTTTTGTTTTAAAAAGGGGTTTGTATGAAAACACTTGAAAAAATAGACTATCGCAAGTTTATCTTACCGCTCTTGTTCGGTTTGATATTCTGGTTTACGACGCCTATAAGGCCCGCGGGCGTTACTGTCCAAGCGTGGCAGATGCTGGCGATCTTTATTGCAACAATCGTGGGGTGTATTACGCTGCCGATTCCCATTAGCGGCGTCACCCTAATTGGCTTCACCCTGACAATCTGCCTGGGCTTGGCGCCTCTAGCCGACAAGGTGGTTAACGGCAAGGTGGTGGCTAAGGGCGCCATTAACGCTTTTGCCAACTCCTCAGCCTGGCTAATTGTCATGGCCTTCATGATTTCGCGTGGTATCGTCAAAACCGGTCTGGGCAGGCGCATCGCCCTGTATTTTGTCAAATGGTTTGGTCACAAGTCATTGGGCCTGGGCTATGCAATCGGTGCAATTGACCTGATTGTTTCGCCCGCCACGCCTTCCAACGGCGCACGGGCCGGCGGGATTGTTTATCCCTTAATCCAATCACTGGCTGAAACCTTTGGTTCTAAGCCCAATGATCCTTCGCGCAAGAAGATGGGCTCTTACCTTATCTTCACAGAATTTCAGGTAAACGTCATCACTTCTTCATTATTCATGACCGCCTGTGCGCCCAACCTCATCGCCGTTGCCTTAGCTGGTAAAGCCGGTGTTACGCTGAGCTGGATGCCGTGGCTCATGGCCAGTATCGTTCCCGCAGCAATTTGCTTGTTGGTAGTCCCTTACTTCGTCTATAAGTTGTATCCACCCGAAATAAAGGAGACACCCAATGCAAAGGAATGGGCAACTAGTCAGCTTAGTGAAATGGGTAAGCTGACGCTGCCCGAAAAATTAATGGCCCTCATCTTCGCCATCACTTTAGTGCTCTGGATGCTTTCAAGCACTCTAGGCATTGACGCAACGCTAATTGCTTTCATTTCGGTATCCCTGCTGCTCCTTTCCGGTGTTCTTGCACCAAAGGACCTCTTACGCGAAACAGGCGCGTGGAATATTCTAATCTGGTTGTCTATCTTGGTGTTCATGGCTGAAAAGTTGACGCAATTCGGCTTTATCGGCTGGATTTCAACCAGTATTTCAAACAGCATGAAGGGTGTCAGCTGGCTGACCGCACTGATCATTCTTGCACTCGTACTCTTTTATACGCACTACCTCTTTGCTAGTGCAACAGCCCATAACTCGGCAATGTACCTTCCGCTCTTAACGGTAGCAATTGCAGCCGGTGCACCCAAGGTCCTGGCAGCCCAATTCCTGGCACTGTTCTCGGCAATCATGGGGTCAACTACCCACTATTCCAGCCCGGCTGCCTCGGTTTTGGCTTCCTCGGGCTACGTCAAGCAGAGTGAATGGTGGAAGCTCAGCTTTATTTTCGGTATCTTCTATATCCTCGTTTACGGCGTTATTGGCCTAGCGTGGATGAAAGTTATCGGCATGTGGTAAGCTCTAAATAATTTTCAATTAAGCTTCGAAGGCCAACCTGCCTTCGAAGCTTTTTATTTCCCGGGAAATGTTTTGCCACCGAATCATGGAAATTGACACTGATTTAGTTATATACTAGATACATTGGTTTTTATTATTTATGTATTTTTGGAGGAAAAATGACGACACTAGAAAAAGTCTTTCATTTAAATGATGCTCATACCACTGTCAAGCGTGAATTAATCGCGGCGTTAACCACCTTTGTCAGTCTCTCCTACATCCTTTTTGTTAACCCGAATATTTTGCACGCAGCCGGCATCGATAAGGGGGCCGCTTTTACGGTCACTGCCCTTTCAATCGCAATCGGCTGTTTCATCATGGGCCTTGTAGCCAATTATCCCATTGCCTTAGCCCCCACCCTGGGCAGCGCGGCGTTCTTTTCTTACAACGTCTGCGTTGGCATGCACATTAACTGGCAGACTGCGCTTGCAGCTGTTTTAGTTGCATCGTTTCTTTTCATCCTAATTACGGTTTTGAAACTGCGCGAAAAAGTCGTCGACGCTATTCCGCAGGACCTTAAGTACGCTATTTCAGCCGGTATTGGGCTCTTCATCGCCTTCATTGGGCTGCAAAACGGACAATTGATCGTTAACAGCGATTCCAACCTCGTCGCACTGGGAAAATTCAATTCACCGGCGGTGTGGATTACGCTGTTTGGCTTAACCTTAACCGTTATTTTAATGGCAATGAATATTCCCGGGTCAATCTTTATTGGCATGGTTGTTACCGCCTTTTTTGGCGTTATCATTGGCCAGATTGCTATGCCCAAGGGTATCATTGCGGCAGCACCAAGCATTGCCCCGACCTTTGGTCAGGCCGTCTTCCACTTAAAAGACATCAATACGCCTCAGCTACTGATGGTCGTCTTAACTTTTTTGTTGGTAACCTTCTTTGACACCGCCGGCACCCTTATCGGCATGACCGAACAAGCAGGCATGGTTGATCAAAACGGCAAGATCCCCCGAATCGGGCGGGCCTTTCTCTCAGATTCACTGTCGATGGTTGAGGGTGCTGTCTTGGGGACAGCGCCCCTGGGCACTTCGGTTGAATCAAGTGCCGGAATTGCCATGGGGGGCCGGACCGGCCTAACCGCGATTTTTATCGGCATCTTCTTTTTAATCAGCATGATTTTCAGCCCGCTTCTGGCCGTCATTCCGACAACGGTGACCGCCCCCGCTTTAATTATTGTCGGTGTGCTAATGGCCGGCAACTTAAAGAAAATCAATTGGGATAAATTTGAAATTGCCTTTCCGGCCTTTCTAACTGTCGTGGGCATGCCGCTGACTTATTCAATTTCCAACGGTCTGGCTCTTGGCATGATTGCCTACCCGATTACCATGATTGCTTCCAAACAGGCCAAAAAAGTTTCGCCGATGATGTACGTCTTGTTCTTTGTCTTTATTATTTTCTTTTTGATCACCAACATGTAGCACTGGATTAGTAAAACAATTTCAAAAAATTGCAGTTTTTGGTTTATACCCGCTAGAGGCTAATGGTCGACCGACCACTAGCCCCTTTTTTTTGCAGCATGAATACGCGTAAATATCTAACCTATTGAAGATTTGCCTTTACTTTTGCTGGCTATTACTCTAATATATATCTAATAAATTTCATATTTTTTTATTTTAATATATTATCGTATAGAAAGAGGCCGATTCATCATGAAAAACCAACCTGACAAGTGGTACAACCGCTATTATGGAACTTTGATGTTCTTTTTGTTATCACTATTTCCAAGTTTCAATTCTTTCCCCTTCCCTTATACCATTGCCGGCAAGCTCTGTGGTCTGTTTTGGCTTTTCTCTTTCACCCTTGTGATGTTTGCCGGTGAATACATGCTCAACCACGTTGAGTTCAAGGGCGAAATGCGCTACCTGAAGGCCACGGTCATGATGGGCGTTTGGTTTCTTGCCATAGTTGCCCTAGTGCTCTTCACGCTGATCTTAAACAAGTAAACCCATTACGACATAATTAATTGTTTACCGGTTCCACAGGCCGCTCATGTGAGCGGTCTTTTTGCATGAACTTTTAATCTTTGTTATCGTGGATAGTATCTTGGTTCATTGCCAAATTAAGGAGATGTTTGGAAAACAGCTTGGCCACTTGGTTTCAAGCTTTAGTTATGCAAAGTAAAAATGAAAATCAGAATACACACCCCATCAAACACGATTACAAAAAGGCGCCACTGTCGGAGGTTCACCTCCGGGTCATGCTCGCCATTGTATTGGGACAGTTCACCTGTGGCTTTGCCCTGGGAATAACTGGCACTGCGCTTACTAATGCGGCAAAATACGTCACGATTAGCGACACATGGACGGGGCTAATCGGCGCTGGCGGACTGATTGGTCTGGCCAGCAGCGCCTTCATCGGACGCCTGTCAGACCGAATCGGCCGGCGGCAGCTGCTAATGGTCAACATGTACGCCCTCGCTGCATTCTCCCTCTTGCACCTGGCAACGACCAGTCTTTTACTCACGTTCTTGCTCAGAATTGCCATCGGACTAATGATGGCAATCGACTACACGGTCGGCAACGCCCTGTTGACGGAGTGGCTGCCTAAGGGCGAAGACAGCAAACGCCAGAGCCACTTGCTAATATATTGGGTGCTGGGCTTCATCGCCGCCTACTTAACCGGAACCTTCCTTGACGGCTTGGGGCCGCACACCTGGCAGGTTATCCTGGCAACCGGTGCTGTTCCAGCCCTTTTTACCGCTCTTTTCCGCAGCATATTTCCCCTGCCACCGTCCCCGAGCTGGATGGCCAGCAAGGGAAAGGTGAAGGCCGCCAACAAGCTGATTGGCAAGATACTGGGACGCAAGTGGGGCATTTCACGCCACTTTAAGCGCCCTAAAAAAGCGGACCAGCCCTCCTGGACCATTCTGTTCAGCAAAAAATACCTGCGCCGCACGCTGGTCGGCGGAATATTCTACGCCTGCCAGACCTTTGCCTTCTTCGGGATCAGCATCTTCTTGCCCATCCTGCTAAAAGGCATGGGCATCAGCAATCCGCGCGTTTCCGGCAACCTTTACAACGCCAGCATGCTGATCGGCATCTTCGTCGGCATCTTCACCTTCAACCGCCTCAGCCGGCGCATGTTTTTAACCAGCAACTTCCTGATTTCCGCTGGGTTGCTGCTGCTCTTGGTCTTGATGCCGCACGCCTCATCGACTTTTAAGCTGGCGATTTTTTCCATCTTTGCGGTTATTCTGTCCTCCGGACTTGTCCTGGACTACCCTTACCCGACGGAATTATTCGACGTGAAGGTCCAAGCTAGCGGCGTCGGCACGTGCATCACCATCAGCCGCATCGGTGCAGCTGCCGGGACGTTTTTGTTGCCGGTCCTAACTAAAGCGGGTGGTACCCGCCTAGCCATCCTAGTTTGCTGCTGCGTTCTGTTTGCTGCTTTCATTATCTGCCTGATCTGGGCACCCGAAACCGCACCGCAGCGTTTTAGTAAAAAATAACAAATATGGGGTACATCGCCAGTTGTTGCTGATCGTGTACCCCATTTGCATGCTTAATTATTAACTTTTATCCGTCGTATTCAACGCCCTGCATCTGCCGCAGCTGCCTAAAGACCTGGCCGCGGCTGCCGGCATCGAGCGTTATCACCAGCGCGTCGCCCGCCTTAATGATGGTCTGACCGCTGGGAATCACGTACTTGCCGTCACGGTAGACCGCCTTGATCAGCGTATTTTGCGGCCAGTCAATCCTAGCAACCTGTTTCCCAACAAATTGACTATTTTCGTAAACGGGCACCGTCAGCTGGTCGGTTTTACCCGTTGCAATTACGGCGGGTTGCTTGCTTTTGGCAGCCATCGACCGTGCCAGCGTGCCATAGATCGGCTCGCCGCCCAACAGTTCATCAACCAGCAAGGCGACAACGGCCACAACGGCGAGCGGCATCAGGTGCAGAAGCGAGCCCACCATTTCTGTAATCAGCATGATGGCGGTAAACGGCGCGCGAATGACCGCTGCAAAGTAGCCCGCCATCGCAAAAATGATGAGGTTGATTACCAGCCTGGCCGGTAACAAGTGCAGCTGCACCATGATCAGACCATAGCTAGCGCCAATTAGAGCACCCTGTGTGAGTACAGGCAAGAAAATACCACTTGGCAGCCCGGAATCATAAGAAATAATTGCAAAAACCAGCCTGACAACCAAGAAAAACAATAATAGCGCCACCAGGCTCCAGCTGCTGTGCGCAATCATTTTGGGGAGCGCTAAGATGAGGCGGCTGCCCGGCCCGGTAATCAACGGCCAAAAGTAGGCAACTGGAATGAGCAGTACAAGCGGAATCAGGCCATGAAGCCAACTGGGGATAACCGTGATCTTGGCATAGAACTCCTTGCCCTTAAATAGACCCTGCTTATATACATGACCTAGCAGCCCCAAAATAAGCCCCAGTACGAGCAGGTGGCCATACAGGGCAATCGGAAAGCTGTGCCGGTAAACCAGCGATAAAGCAGGCTGCTGACCAAAAATATTGGAGACAACAAAGTCGGAAACGAGCGCCCCGGCAAGGGCGTTCAACCATACGCGCGGTGAAAAATTATGAAAAACCTCTTCAAGAATAAAGAGGGCCCCACTGAGTGGCGCACCAAACGCCGCTGCCAGTCCGCTCGCAGCCCCCGTTGCTAAAAGGACACGAGCGTTCGTTTTGGCCTCCTTGGTGGCCTCACCAACGCCCTGACCAATAGTCGAGCCTATCTGCAGCGACGGCCCCTCAGGCCCCAGAAACAGCCCTGTACTGATGACCAAAATACCACCCAGTACTTTTCGCCATAGAATTGGCCACCAGTCCAAAATAAGACTGCCCTCAAGCTGCAGCTTAACTTCCGGAATGCCGGAACCGCCAACATGCGGATATTGTTTAACCAAATAACCGGCAATTAGGCCAACCAGGGCGAGACCAATAATGATGGGAATGAACCACGCAGCATTTTGATGTGCCACGTGAAACAAATCGAGCCACATTACCGTCATCTTTTCAATACCAAAGCGGAAGAAGCCAACCACGAGCCCGCTGCAAAGACCCACCAGCATGGCTTCAAACAAAAGCTTAATCTGTACTCTTCTTTTCTTCATGTTCCTGCCCATTCTTTCTACAACAATTCGGTGCCATCAAAAAATCAGATGAGCAAGTGCTGATCTGATTTTACTGTTACACGTGTAACAAAACTATTTTTCCTCGTACCACTGGGTATGGTAGACGCCTTCACGGTCATTTCTTAAATAGGTGTGGGCGCCAAAGTAGTCCCTTTGCCCCTGAATCAGGTTGGCAGGCAAACTTGGATTAAAAATCGATTCCAGGTAATTGAGCGCCGCACTGAGCGTCGGCGTTGGGATACCGGCCTGGGTTGCCAAGGCAATGGCTTGACGCAAGGCGGGCAGATTATTATTCATCAGATTCTTGAAATAAGGTGCCTGGAACAAGTTGGCCAATTGTTGGTTCCCAGCAAAGGCCTGCTCAATATCCTTCAGCATTGAAGAACGGATGATGCAGCCAGCTTCCCAAGACTGCGCAATCACAGGGTAGCGCAAGTCCCAGTCGTAGCTGTCAGCAGCCATCTTGAGCTGCTGGAAGCCCTGGGCGTAAGCGACCGCCTGGCTCAGCTGCAGCGCTTTTTCCAAATTATCAACCAGGTCCGCGGGAACTCCGCCGTCCCACTTAACTTCGGCACCCTCACGCGTGGTTGCCTTAGACATGAACCGAGCGATTACGGCTTCGGCAATCACACTGATCGGAGCACCCAAGTGCACGCCGTCTTCCAGCATCCAGTTGCCCGTGCCCTTATAAGAAGCCACATTCAAAATATGGTCAATGATATGATCGTTTGTCAAGTCATCCTTTTGCTTTAACACTTCGGCGGTAATCTCGCTGAGGTACGCTTGAACCAGGCCCTGATTCCAATCAGCAAAAATAGCAGACATTTCGTCATTGCTCTTGCCCGCAACCTTGCGCAAAAGATCATAAACCTCGGAAAATTCCTGCATGATGCCGTATTCAATCCCGTTATGGACCATTTTAACGTAGTGTCCGCTTCCCTCAGGACCAATAAAATCAACACATGGCTGACCGGCTTCATTCTTAGCAGCAATTGCCTCCAGAATAGGGGCAACCTGGTTATACGCCTCTTCATCTCCACCTGGCATGAGGGCCGGACCATTCAGTGCGCCCTCCTCACCACCGGAAACGCCCATGCCGATAAAGTGAATGCCGTGTGCTTCCAACTCGTGGAAACGACGATTGGTGTCATGAAAGTTAGAGTTACCCCCATCAAGCAAGATGTCGCCTTCATCGAGTAGCGGCAGCAGCTTGCCAATGGTTTCATCAACCGGCTTCCCCGCGGCAATCTGAATCAAAATCTTGCGCGGCTTTTCAAGCGAGTTAACAAACTCTTCCCAGGAATACGTTGGCTTCAGCTGGTCATCTTCATACTGGGCAAAAGCATCGACCTCTTTTTTAGCAATGCTGTAGCCTGACACGGAAAAGCCACTGTTTCTAACGTTTAAAGCCAGGTTCTTACCCATGACGGACAAGCCAATAACCCCAAATTGTTGCATATTTCATCCTCCATCATAAAATCGTTCTCTCTCATTATACTTGTAAGGCAACAAAAAAGCGAAGCTTTAATCAGCTTCGCCTTTTCATTTATGATACTAACTAAATTAGTGTGCTGAAGCACCTGAAGTAGTGTCAGGTTCTTCTTCTGGTTCAGGTTCTTCTTCAGCTTCTGAAGCGCCTGAAGCAGCGTCTTCAACCAAGCCAGCTTGTTCAGCAAAGTAGCTGAATGGCTTCAAACCTTCTGCTTGATACTTCTTAACAAATTCTGGGTCGTTAAGAGTATTCAATTCAGTTGAGTAAGGCATGTCATGAGTGAACTTAATGTCAACTAACATTGGTCCATCCATTTGCTTGAATTCCTTAACTGCGTCTTCGAATTCCTTCTTGGTACGTACAGTTACGCCCTTAACGTTCATACCTTCAGCAACCTTAGCCCAGTCGTTGTTTGGCATAATAACACCAGACAGTGGTTGGTGAGATTCATCAACTTGTTCAGCTTCGATGTAGCCCAAAGTTTCGTTAGTGAAGACAACGTTGATAACGTGCATGTTGTAACGAGCTTGAGTCAGCAATTCTTGGCTCATCATTGCGAAACCACCGTCACCGCCTAAGTTCCAAACTTCGCGGTCTGGGTGAACAGTTGCGGCAGCAAGTGAAGCAGGTGAACCAAAGCCCATAGTGGCGTAAAGGCCAGAAGTTGCCCAAGTTTGCTCGTCGTGCAGGTTAATCAAGCGTTGGAAGTCAATGTTGATGTTACCAACGTCAATAGCGTATTGTGCATTGTCGTCAGCATATCTGTTAATAACTTCAAAGATTGGCTCGCGACGTACAGGCATTTCGTCTGAATCGTCAAAGCTGTGCTCCCATTCTTCCCAGTTCTTCCGGTCTGCAATTGCAGCCTTGTAAAGAGGTGACTCTTCACGGGCTGGAGCTGCATCGATGATTGCTTGCAGAGTCTTGGCACCGTCAGCTAAGATCGGAACATCAACTGCGTGACGCTTGCCCAATTTTTCTGAATCAACATCGATTTGTACAACCTTGGCCTTAGGGTCAAAGAAGAATACTGAGAATGGTGAGTCGTTACCAACCCAGATAACAGCATCGGCATGCGTTTGAATGTCGTCACTTGGCTTAGGAGCTACACGGCCGATTGAGCCCATGTAAGCTGGGCACTTGTCTTCGACAACGCCCTTGGCCATAACTGATGACATCAACGGAGTCTTGAACTTGTCAGCAAATGCTGCCAAGACGTCGCCGTGGCCCTTCATACCTAAACCGAAGTATACAACTGGGTTCTTAGCTTCTTCAAGAACCTTAACGGCTGCATCAACTTCTTTCTTCTTAGGAGCTGCATAGTTAGGGATAGCTTGCAGTGCGTTGTAGTTAACACGGTAGTTGTCGTTAATCTGAGCCCAACCAAAGTCCTTAGGCAGGATTAAAACAGCTGGACCCTTCTTAGCATAAGCTTGACGAAGAGCAGTATCCATCATTGTTGGAATCTGGTCCGCAGCCTTAACTTGGTGGTTCCAAACTGCAACGGAATCAAACCAAGGCTTTTCATCAAAAGCTTGGAAGAAATCGATGTCTTGACGACTGGTTGGAACGTTAGCAACGATTGCTACCATTGGAACCTTGTCGTACTTTGCATCGTACAAGCCGTTCATCAAGTGAACAGCACCAGGGCCGGCTGAACCGAAGCAGACACCAGCCTTGCCAGTGAACTTATATTCAGCTGCAGCGGCTAAAGCACCGGCTTCTTCGTGCCGAACCTCAACAAACTTCATCTTACCCTTAAAGTCGTGGATAGCATTCATCGTTGAGTCGAATGAACCACCTGGGAAACCATAAATATGATCAATGTGCCAGTCCAAGAGAACTTGGAGCATAGCATTTGCGCCATTAATTTTTGCCATTGAAGTGCATCTCCTTAAATACATTTACTTACATATTACATTAAAACATATAATTTCACAATTTCAAGTAATGAAAAATTACGTTATGATTACGATGTAAGCGCTTTGTAAAAATATTATTTTCACAATATTGGCCAAAATAAAAATACAACATTATAACATCAACATTAAAATTTGTGATTGACTGATCATCACATTTTTTTGTGTTTTTTTAATGAGTTTCTTCGCCTCAAAAATAATTTTCTGCTGCTTAAGTTTTTACTAAGTTTTACCGGGGCATTCGTGAATAACGGCCGTTTTGTACGTAGACGCTTAAAATAGCCAAATCAGCCGGGTTCACGCCAGAAATTCTTTCCGCCTGAGCAATGGTTTCCGGCCGGATCTTGGCAAACTTCTCCCGGGCTTCAGTCGCCAGACCCGCAATCGCTGCATAGTCGATGTCTGCCGGAATCTTTTTGGCTTCCTGGCGGTGCAGCCGGTCGATCTGCTGCTGCTCCTTCTTAATGTAGCCCGCATACTTAACGTTGATCTCAATCTGTTCCTTGACGTAGCGCTCACGTGCAATGCGCATCTTCGTCAATCGCTCAATGTCATCAACCTTGACGCGCGGCCGGCGCAAGAAGACGTCGGCCTTGACGCCCGCCTTTAGTTCTCCCTCGCCAATGCCCTTAAGGTACTCCTGCACCTCTTCACTCGGGTGGACGGTGATCGACTTAACCACGTTCATCGCCTGCGTGATCTGCTCTTTTTTGGCCAAAAACTTGGAATAGCGCTCTTCCGAAATCAGCCCCAGCTTAAAGCCGTAGTCGGTTAGGCGCAGGTCGGCGTTGTCGTTGCGCAGGATTAAGCGGTACTCTGCACGCGAGGTCAACAAGCGGTAGGGCTCTTCGGTGCCCTTGGTAACCAGGTCATCAATCAAAACGCCGATGTAGGCCTCGTCGCGGCCAAGGGTAAACCCTGGCCTGCCGGCCGCGCGCAAAGCGGCATTAATGCCGGCAATCAGGCCCTGGCCTGCGGCTTCCTCGTAGCCCGAGGTACCGTTCATCTGCCCGGCCGTGAACAAGTTCTTAATGTTCTTGGTCTCCAGCGTGTGCTTGAGCTGCCAGGGGTCGACCACGTCGTATTCAATCGCATAGCCCGGCCGCATCATCTCCGCGTCTTCCAGTCCAGCCACCGAATGCAGCATTTCGAGCTGAACTTCCTCCGGCATCGAAGTGGAAAAGTCGCCGACGTAGACTTCCTCAGTATTGGCACCCTCCGGTTCCAAAAAGATCTGGTGGCGCGGCTTGTCGGCGAAGCGCACCACCTTGGTCTCAATCGACGGGCAGTAGCGCGGCCCGACGCCCGTGATCTCACCGGAAAACATCGGCGACCGCTCCAGGTTGGCGTTGATAATCTTGTGCGTTGTTCTGTTGGTGTAGGTCATCCAGCAGGAGACCTGGTCGGTCTTGTAGTCCTCATCCCTGCTCTCAAACGAGAAGTGGCGCGGGGTCTGGTCCCCCGGCTCTTCCTCGGTCTTGGAGTAGTCAATCGTGTGGCCGTTGACCCGTGGCGGAGTGCCCGTCTTAAAGCGGCGCAGCTTAAAGCCTAATTTTTCCAGATTTTCAGACAGCTTGATGGCGGGAATCGTGTTGTTGGGACCAGACGAGTAGTTCAATTCCCCAATAAAAATCCGGCCGCGAGCCGACGTGCCCGTGGTTAAGACAACGCTTTTAGCATAGTACTTGGCCCCGGTGTTCGTGACCAACCCCCTGCAGACGCCGTTTTCAACAATCAATTCGTCAACGGTGGCCTGCCGCAGGGTCAAGTGCGGCGTATTTTCAATCACGTGCTTCATGTGCTCGTGGTACTGCCACTTGTCAGCCTGGGCGCGCAGGGCCTGCACCGCCGGCCCCTTGCCCGTGTTCAGCATCCGCATCTGGATGTAAGTTGCATCAATGTTTTTGCCCATTTCGCCGCCTAAGGCATCAATCTCACGCACCACTGTTCCCTTGGCCGGACCACCGACGGAGGGGTTGCACGGCATGAATGCCACCATGTCCAGACTAATCGTTAGTAGCAGCGTCTTCTGGCCCATCCGGGCGCTCGCCAGGGCCGCCTCGCTGCCGGCATGCCCGGCACCAACAACGATCACGTCGTAGTCGTTTGAATCGTATTTTTTAATCATATTCCTGTGCACCTATTTTCCTAAACAAAATTGACTGAACAGCTCGTTAACTAGTTCATCCGGACTGCTTTCACCCGTAATCTCGCCCAGCGTGTCCCACGCGCCGTTAAAATCAATCTGGGCAATGTCGACCGGCACCTCATCGTGAAGTGCTTGAATGACGTCCTGGAGCTGCCTGCGGGCCTTCTTGAGCAAGCCCTCCTGCCGCTGGTTGGTAACCAGCACCTGGTCGTTTGAATTTTCGATGCCCGCAAAGAAGAGGTCCTTAATCGCATCCTCAAGCTGGTCCAGGTTCTCCTCGTGCAAAATCGAGGCCGCGACGACGGGACAGCCCGCTAACTGCTTTACCTGGTCCACGGTCACTTTTTGGCCCAGGTCGGTCTTGTTCAAAAGCACAATCCGCTTCCTCGCCGCGGTGGCCTCAATCAGCGTTTGGTCCTCTGGGGTCAGTTCGCGGCTTGCATCGAAGAGCAGGAGCACCAGGTCGGCCTTGGCCAGCGCCCTCTTCGACCGTGCCACCCCAATCTTCTCCACCTTGTTGGCGGTCTCGCGGATGCCGGCAGTGTCGATCAGCTGCAGCGGCACGCCTTTAACGGCAACGTATTCTTCCAGCGTGTCGCGGGTCGTGCCGGCCTCATCGGTGACAATCGCCGTATCGCTCTTGGTCAGGTAGTTGAGCAGCGACGACTTGCCCACGTTGGGCCGGCCAATGATGGCGGTCGCCAAACCGTTGCGCAGAGCCGTGCCCTCGCCGGCCGTCTTGAGCAGGTCCGCAATCTTGGTGCTGACCGACTTGGAGACAGCCGCCATCTGCTGGGCCGTCACCGTATCCGCATCGTACTCGGGGTAGTCAATGTTGACCTCAACGTTGGCCAGCGTGTCCAAAATCTCCTGGCGCAGTGCCCGAATTTTTTCCAGCAGTCCCCCCTCCAGCTGCTTTTCGGCAACCTGGCGGGCCCGGTCGGTCTTGGCCCGCACAATGTCCATCACGCTCTCGGCCTGGGTCAGGTCAATGCGCCCGTTGACAAAGGCCCGCTTGGTAAATTCACCGGCTTCAGCCATGCGCGCACCGCATGTGAGCAGCAATTGCAGGATGCGGTTGGTAACGACAATTCCGCCGTGGCAGTTGATCTCCACGATGTCTTCCCGTGTAAAAGTCTTGGGTGCCCGCATCACGGACGCCATTACCTCGTCGATGACCTCGCCATTGGCCGGATCCACCACGTGCCCGTAATGGATGGTGTGGGTGGGCACCTTGGTCAGGTTGGCCCCCTTGAACACGCGGTTGGCAATTGCCACCGCATCATCACCCGACATGCGCACGATCGAGATGCCGCCCTCGCCAATCGGCGTAGAGATTGCGGCAATCGTATCGAATTCCGTCAAAGTCGTACCCATCATTTTCTCCTTTTTTCAATAAAAAAAGCGCATTATACCACCATGAATAACCATGATGTATAAAGCACTTTGACTGCTTTACCTAAAAATTACTTTAGATTAAACTTTTTAATTTTAAATGCTACTTCTTGCGTCTTAAGCGCTTGTAGGTTCTCCTAAGCTTGCGCTTGCGTTCACGCTCCTGTGCGGCCTTGTGTTCCTGCTCGCGCCGGTATTTGATCGGGTTCTGCAGGATGAAGGTCTGAACCACCTGGAAGAGGTTGGAGATCACCCAGTAGACGACGATCGCCGACTGGAAGTACAGACCCATGACCCCGACCATAATGGCCATGCCGTATGTCATCATCTTCGTTGACAGGTTCTTCGACTCCTGCGGCGTCGACATCTGGCTGATGTAGGTCGACACGAACGTCAGAACCATCGATAAGATCGGCATGATAAAGTATGGATCCGGCTTGCCCAAATCCATCCAGAGGAAGTGTCCGGTCTGCAGCTGCGGCGTCTGCCAGATTGCCCCGTACAAAGCATACATAACCGGCAGCTGAATAATGAGCGGCAGGCAACCCGCATACGGGTTGATTCCCGCTTCCTTGTACAGCTTGTTGGTCTCCTGCGAAAGTAGCGTGCGCGACTCGGTGTCGCTGCCCGGGTACTTTTTGCGCAGGGCGTTGATCTCAGGCTGGATGCTCTGCATCTTGGTCGTCGACTTAATCGACAACGCACTGAGCGGATACAGGATCACACGCACAATAACGGTAAAGACGATGATCGCCCACCCGTAATTGTTGCTCATCAGCTTGGCCAGCCACAGCAAAAACGTCGACATGTAGTAAATGACCCAACGGTTCCACCAGTTGCCGCTGGTATGCGATACAGGTGCTGCTTTGCCCGTTGACGCGGCACAGCCCGTCAACACAACGGCTACTGCAACAACGGCCAGCAGCGCAAGCACCCGTTTGACATTCTTTTTGGTTAAGATGTCTTTCACTCTAATCTTCCTCAACTTTATCAGGTATTTCTTCTATAATATTAGCCAAAAAAAGTGCGTGGAGCAAGTTCTTTCGAACCTCGGCCATCCCGAAGTTGCGGGCGTAGGGCCGGGCAATCACCAAAAAGTCGGTGTGTGGCGCTAAGCGCGGTTTATTTTCGGTCAGAACAGCGCGAACATAACGTTTGAGGCGGTTGCGCACAACCGCCGTGTGACCCACCTTCTTGCCGACCGAAATGCCCACCCGGAAGTGGGTATTTTGCGGCCGGGCAATTCTGTAGACCACAAAGGCCCGGTTGGCCACTGAGTTACCAGCTTTAAAAACACGCTGGAAATCATTTTCAGTTTTAACGCGATAAGACTTTCTCAAAACATTTCATTCCACTCTTTGATATTAAAAAAACCACTGGGATTTCAGTGGTTTAAGCAGATAAGACTTTTCTACCCTTTGCACGGCGTCTGGCCAAAACCTTGCGGCCGTTGGATGTGCTCATCCGTTTCATAAAGCCATGAACCCGTGAACGGTGACGCTTTTTAGGTTGGTAAGTTCTTTTAGTTGTCATTAAACTACACCTCCAATATGTGCTAGTTGCACAATTTAATAACTAGAATACCATTATTGTGGTCAAAAACCAAGTGAAATTGCAAAAATAATTGCGTTAATTGGCATTTTAGGGATAAATTGCGGCGCGGCTTAAACCGGTCGCGACGAATTGCGTGGTGCGCAGTGGGCTAATGCCGGCCCGGCCCCCTGCCTATTTTCACGATAAATCGGCCTTGGCAATCTCAATCGACGGGTAGTGTCCGAGTGCCGGCAGGTCGGTGTCCAGCGGGCAGCTGTAAACCATGTAGTAGTCGCCGTCTGCCTGATTGGCCGTCAGCTCCTCCAGCTTTTGCCGGGCGCGACCAACATCCTGCGTAATAAAAACGACGCTAACAACGCCCACCTTCTCCGCCGCATGCGCACTATTTTCAACACTGCCCTTCAGTATCACCTTCAGGTTGCCGTCGTCTTTCAGTCCCAGCTCAATATAGTCTTGGTAATCCATCTTAGTACCCCACAATACATGAATATTTATGTTTGATATTACCCGGCCTAACTGGCGCTGTCAACTGGATTTGCGGGCAAAGCCGAGCAGGAGGGACAGTAAGACAATAGAACTGCAGCCACCTGCATAACAAAAGTCATGTTTGGATTAAAAATTCAAGCATGACTTTTGCTTTCGTTAAGAAGTATGAGCCGCACCGCTCTCAAATAATAAATAATTGAGGCTAAAAGCAGAAATTTCCACCTAGCAATGGTATCATGTGCTTATTATTAAATACATATTAGAATCAAAGGAGGCTAACCACATGACTACCATAAGACGCAGCCTGGCCGCTATTACCACTATGGCAATAGCTGTCACCCTAGCAGGGTGTTCCTCAACGGTGCCAGGCAAAGAATCCAAGACCGAGCAAGCCGCCAAGAAGACGGTGTCAAAAAAAGACCGGCAAAATAAGGCAATCCTAACAGACTTCGAGCAAATTCAAGTTAGCGAACCGCATAAACAGCCCGTTGCGGGCGAAACTGCTTCAGGTTCAACGGTTGCAGACGTTAAGGGCATCTTGGGTAAGCCAACCCAGGTTTCCAACGCTGACTTAAAAAAGTACCATTTTACATCATATACCTGGAAAAAAGCTTCTACCGCCATCTTGGTACAATTCGCTTATAAGCATGTCGTCATGAAGTCCATTGCCGGGCTGAAGTGGTCCGGGCAAAAGCCGAGCCTGAAGAACTATAAAGCAGTCAAAGACGGCAGCTCATATAATGAACTAATTGGCCGCCTGGGCCAGCCCAACCTGATTACGGTTAAAATCATCAAGGGACAGAAGCAGACTGCGGCGGCCTACACTAACAGCAAGATGAACAAGAGCATGGTCTTCTACTTCACTGAAAATAAGCTTACCAGCAAAGCCCAAGCAGGAGGGGCAGTAAGACAATAGAACTGCAGCCGCCTGCATCAACAAAAGTCATGTTTGGATCAAAGATTCAAACATGACTTTTTTAGTACTATCGCGGTTGGCTAATCAATCGTAATGTCGCCATCTTTACTGGTAACCTTGAGGGTTGGCGTTTTGTTTACTGTGGAAGTGAAATGAGATAACTTATAATGGCCCCGGAATTTAATATCGTTGTTAGGATCGGTTGAGAGATCATAAGTGATTTTAGGGGCACCATTCATTTTGAAATCACCAGTATTTGCTTTGAATGAACTGTTGCCAAGCAACTTAGAATTTCTGACTTTAACGTCACCTTCGGATAAAAATGCCGTTACTTTAAATTTACTGTTAGCAATAATCATGTCCGCATCATCTGAATGTATTATGCTGCTTGCCAACGTCGAGTTTGTTACTTTTAACGTGCCCTCTTTCAGTTGAAAATGAGCTCTTTTGTTATCGACATTATCAATAGCAACATCCCCATAATTTGCTTTAAAATTGATGTCGGGAATAACTAAATCGTTCAAGTAAATGGCACCCTCATGACAGGAACCGGTCGCTTCCTTAATAGCATTCGTATTAGGAACCGTAATAATAACTTGATAAGTGCCTTCATCATGGGCAAAAGCTTTGCGCCCGGCATCAGAGATAGTTAATTCCTGGTCTTTAACTTCTGCCTTGACTTTGCTGAGGTCTTCTCCAGCAATCGTTACCTGGTATTTATTACCTGAAGAGATCTGGATATCCGGTTCATATGTGTCAAACTTAACCTTAGTAAACTTCTTAACTACAAAAGTCTTACTTCGATTGTCCTTACCGTCATCTTTATCGCGAGACATATTGGCGATTCTGCTGATACCCGTGTGTACCTTCTTAATGTCTTGATTGCCGTTGTTTAGTTTGCCAACGATGAACAAGGCTAGCCCGACGATGATAATCAAACCACCGATTTGATAAAATTTTTTCATTATTTTTCCTTTCCCTGGTTAGAGGTACTAGTTTGGTAATAATCTTTCTTTAAAAACTTTCTACCCACAGAGCGCATGAATACAGCAAGTTTAGCAATTAAAAAGTTTAGCGCTTTAGCAATAATTGGCAGTAACAGAAGAATTACTCCCATGCCCAACAGTCCGATACCTAAATAGAAACTTCCAATTGCCCAATTACTAGTGAATAGCAGCGCAAAGGCCTTCAGCACAGTTATCCCTCCAATAACAAAGAAAGCAAACATAAAAGCCATAAAAGCTGCTAGAAAAGCGAACCCTACTGCTAGGAATAAAAGCAACGCTAAAACAAACGGAATTCCTATTGGTGCTGCAAACAATCCCAGCACAACATACCAAATTGTTTTCAAATTTGAACGTGAACTCTCCATTTTAATTCCCCCTACTATATTATGTAATATATAATATAATAAATATATCTTATACAGAAAAATAAAACCAAAAAAGTCATATGTGCGAATTTTTAACCACATATGACTTTTAATTATTTGTTTTCACTGAGGAATCTTTCAAGTTCCTTACCATATTCTGGCATATCCAAGAAGGTAACTACCTTGACAGATTTTTGACATTCATTCATATACTTTGAATCGCCAGTTGTATGATATTTAATGAAATTTTCAAGTAGTTTAAGAAGATTTCTATGGAAAAACAACTCCGGACGATTCGGAAATGTCTTAGACATGGCAATGAAGGCCTCGGTTTCCTCATAGCGCTTTTCTTCAATACATATAAACAACAAATTGACGATAATTGCTAACACCTCTATCTGAATATCCAAGTTATTGCTGCTACTAAATTGTTTAATGGCCTTGCGTGCAATCAGAAGGTTGCTGTCAAGATTATAGAGCCGCATGAAGCTACAATACATGGCCAAAGATTGCAAATCAAAGGTAGTAACATTAAATATCTTATTTTTTATCGCGGCCTTGGTCTCATTATCCAATTCTGCGACATTGTTATTCACCAATGCTATGTAGCCTTTGACTAAAACGAGCAAGTCTTTTTTATTGGGCAATGTTTCCTGTTCAATCATAGCCTTAATGTGTTTTAACTTATCAAGCGAACTTTTATAGTACGCCTCACCAATTAATTTCTTTAGTTCATATTCTCGATCATACTGCAGGCTCTTTTCCAGGTTGATATTTTCAAAAAATTCTGCGGCCGAAATGTTGTTATAATCAAGCAGGCTGACCAAGTCGTCTGCCGTAATCCGGTTGAGGCCCTTTTCAATCTTGGAATAGAATGACGGACTAATCGCGGTGCCGGTCCACTCTTTCTGGGTTTTATTGGCCATCAACCGGTAGTGCTTCAATAATTCATTAACTTTCATTTTTGCCACCTCGTTCTAAAAGGTCACCCAAATTAGCTGTTTGCTTTAATTATATCATTTATAAAGCGCTTTAATATCACTATATTTTGACAATTGCACCGTAAAACCGCACCGCGCACGTCTTCATCCCTCCGGTTTCTACTATACGCTACAAGAATTACCTGGCTGAAACCCGACGCTTCATTTCATTAAAATTCCGCACCCGAATTTTTAAATCCAGAAGGTGAGTTGCATTCCCCGTCAATTTTTGCCGACTCACGGCCTCAATTAATATGTAAGGACAAAATAAAAATAGCATTCAATGTGGTGGGTCAAACTCGTCCCACGAAAATTTGCGTACCCCATTTTTCGGCCTCACCAAATCCCGCGCTTGTTCAAATTTTTGCCCGCATTTTTATCCACAAAGAGTCAATCACAACACTTTGCACAGGTTTATGCACAGTCCCCAGCTTGTTCAAAAGATTATGCACAACATGTGGATATTTCGCTGCTTAGCCCCCTGTAAATACTGTTATTATAATAAAATATGTCCACAGACAATCATGCAAATAAATTTTAGCTGCCGCTTTTTGGCCTAAAATTTGTGCATTTGCCTCAAATCTTTATCCACACCTTGTTAATTCTGAATTCTTTTTATTCACCTGTGGAAAACATTCTGCTTAGATGGTAAAATAGGTCCTGCTAAACGTCATCGGAGGGAATCATTTTGTTTGATATCAATAAATTTTGGCAGCATTTTAACAATGAAATGCGCGAACGCTTCAACGAGGTTGCATACAATGCCTGGTTCAAAAATACTAAACCCATTTCCTACAATAAGGACACCCACGAGCTGCGCATCGCCGTGCAGAACCCCGTAACCAAGGGCTACTGGGAGAAGAACCTGTCCTCGCAGCTGATTCAGTCGGCTTACGGTTATTACAACATCGAAGTCCTGCCCGTTTTTCAAATCGAGGGCGAACAGAGTACAGAACGCCTGGTAACGCCCAAGCCGCAGACCCAGACGATGCGTGAACAGCCCCGACAGGAGCGCCAGAACGTGTTCGTGCGCAACCTCAAGCTTAACGAAAAATACACCTTCGACAACTTCGTCCAGGGCGAGGGCAACAAACTCGCGGCCGGCGCGGCGTTAGCCGTTGCCGACAGTCCCGGCAGCTTCTACAACCCGCTCTTCATCTTCGGCGGCGTCGGCCTCGGCAAGACGCACCTGATGCAGGCCATCGGCCACCAGATGCTGGCGGAGCGGCCAAACGCCAAGGTCGTTTACATTCAGAGTGAAACCTTCGTCAACGACTTCATCAATTCGATTAAGAACAAGACCCAGGACCAGTTCCGCGAGAAGTACCGCACCTGCGACCTGCTGCTGGTCGACGACATCCAGTTTTTTGCCAAAAAAGAGGGCATCCAGGAAGAA
This sequence comes from Lactobacillus sp. CA30L, assembly GCF_059900845.1. Classification (NCBI taxonomy): domain Bacteria; kingdom Bacillati; phylum Bacillota; class Bacilli; order Lactobacillales; family Lactobacillaceae; genus Lactobacillus; species Lactobacillus sp. CA30L. Next base: position 95,012 of record NZ_JBWXGB010000003.1, on the reverse strand, counting down.
TTCTTCCATACCTTCGAAACGCTCTATAACGATCAAAAACAGATCGTCATGACCAGCGACCGCCTGCCCACCGAGATTCCGGACCTGTCGGAACGGCTGGTATCGCGCTTCACCTGGGGGCTGCAGGTTGAGATCACGCCGCCGGACCTCGAAACGCGGATTGCAATCCTGCGCAAGAAGGCGGAGGCGGAGAACCTCACGATTGACGACAGCACGTTGGACTACGTCGCAAGCCAGGTCGACACCAACATCCGTGAGCTCGAGGGCGCCCTGGTCAAGGTGCAGGCCCACGCAACGATTGAGCACGAGGACATCAACGTGAACCTGGCCCGCGAGGCCCTGGCCGACCTCAAGCTGGTCCAGAAGAACCAGGGACTGCAGATCTCCAAGATTCAGGAGGTCGTTGCCAACTACTTCCAGACCTCGACCTACGAGCTGAAGGGCAAGAAGCGGGTCCGGCAGATTGTCGTGCCGCGCCAGATTGCCATGTACTTGTCGCGCGAATTGACCGATTCCAGCCTGCCCAAGATTGGCCAGGAGTTCGGCGGCAAGGACCACACCACCGTGATGCACGCGTATGATAAGATTAGTCGGGAGATCAAGACCAATTCCGACGTTAAGACGGCAGTCTTTGACCTGAAGCAAATGCTCGACCGCTAAAAGTTATTCACTGTGGACAACTTCCGTACTTGTGCACATGTTCTTAACCGTACCGATTACGTTATTTTCGGCACGCTTGTGCTTTTCAACAGAAATCACAGGACCTACTAATACTACTAATTAAATATATAATTAATATAATAAAAAATGTAACCAGGAGGCACCAAATGAAATTTACCGTAAACAGAAATCTCTTCGTCGACAACCTAAACAACGTCATGCACGCCATCTCGTCCCGGGCAACTATCCCGATTCTGAGCGGCATCAAACTTAACCTGACTGAAGATGAGTTACTCCTGACGGGGAGCGACACGGACATTTCGATTGAAATCAAGATTCCGGTAAGCGAGGATCTGACCGTTGAGTCTACCGGCGCAATTGTTCTGCCAGCCCGCTTCTTCAGCGAGATCATCAAAAAGCTGCCGGGCAAGGAATTTTCGCTTGAGGTGAAGGAAAGCTTCCAGACCCAAATCATTTCCGAAAACAGCGAGTTCACGATTAACGGACTGGATGCCAATAACTACCCAAGATTACCGGAAATTCCCGATGAGTCCTCTTTTGTTATTTCCGGCAAGACCTTCCGCGAAATTATCAATGAGACCCAGTTTGCGGTTGCGACCCAGGAAAGCCGCCTCGTTTTGACCGGTGTCCACTTTACGTTCAGCCCCGACCAGATTCACGCCGTGGCCACCGACTCCCACCGCCTGTCGAGCCGGGCCTTGACTTTAGAAAACGGCCCGCAAACCAAAACCGACCTGATTATTCCGGGCAAGAGCCTCTTGGAACTGGCCCGCATTATTGGTGAAACCGACCCCGAAATCAAGGTGTGCCCGGGCGACAACCAGGTGCTGTTTGAAATTGGCAACATTCTGTTTTATTCACGTCTTCTTGAGGGCAGCTACCCCGACACGGAGCGCCTGATCCCAACCGAGAGCACAACCACCGCTGCGTTTGACCTGGCCGAATTGTCGAGCGCACTGGACCGGGCCAGCCTGCTCACGCACGCCGGCCGCAACAACGTGGTCGACCTGACCCTGGACACGGAAAAGCAGACCGCCAAGTTGTCGGGTGAGTCCGCTGAAATTGGCAACGTTGAGGAGGACGTCAGCTTCAAGAAGCTGGCGGGCAAGAACCTGAAGATTTCCTTCAACCCGGACTACCTGCGTGATGCCCTGCGTGCATCGGTTACCGATTCGGTGATTATGGAATTCACGCAGCCGCTGCGGCCCTTTACCGTTAACCCGGACAAGGACGACATCGCCTTCGTGCAGTTGATTACGCCGGTCAGAACCTTTTAGCTTCGTAATATTTCCCTAACACAAAAAAGCCGTCAGACGATGGCTTTTTTAGTGGCCAATTTTTCTTAAACGGCTAAAACGGCCCCAGATTTTATTTTTAACTATATTTGCCTTAAAGCCTTTATTTTGCTTAAAACCGTTCATACGGCTTTATATTGGCTTTTAAAGTTGTTTTTTGCTTGTGAAACGAATATACTTAACATAAGTAATTAAAGTGGTGAAGGTGAAGATTATCAAGGAAATTAAAGTCAAGGGCGAGTACATTACCCTGAGTCAATTTTTGAAAGAAGAAAGCATTATCTCATCGGGCGGCCAGGCGAAGTGGTACCTGCAGGAAAATCCGGTTTTGTTCAACGGGGTTAAAGAAGACCGCCGCGGCAAAAAAATTCGTCCGGGCGACCGGGTTGAGGCTGCCCAAGAAGTGTACGAATTCCGGTAGCCTGATGTACCTTAAGCATTTTAGCGCGCAGAATTACCGCAACCTGGACCGGCTTGACGCTGATTTTGACCCCAACGTCAATATTTTTATTGGGCAGAATGCGCAGGGCAAGACCAACCTGCTTGAGGCAATCTATTTTCTGGCGCTGACCCGGTCGCACCGGACAAGCAGCGACAAGGAACTGATTGCATTTGACCAGGACTATGCCAATGTTTCTGGTCACGTATACAAAAGCCAAGTTGATTTGGACCTGCGCGTTTTAATTACCAAGAAGGGTAAGAAGGTCTGGGTCAACCGGATAGAACAGGCAAAATTGTCCAAGTATGTGGGGCAGCTCAACGCCATTTTGTTTTCGCCCGAGGACCTGGAATTAATCAAGGGTGCGCCCGCTTTGCGGCGGCGCTTCATGGACCAGGAATTTGGGCAAATCAACGCCGAGTACCTCTACTTCGCCGGCAAGTACAAGCAGGTGCTGCAGCAGAAGAACAACTACCTCAAGCAGCTGGCCAAGGGAACGGAACGCGATACCATGTTTTTGGACGTCTTGTCCGACCAGCTTGCGGGCGTTGCGGCGGAGGTGATTGTGCGCCGCTTCAAGTTCTTGAACTACCTTAGCCGGTACGCGCGCGCCGCATATGCGCACATCAGTCGAAGCGGCGAGCAGTTAACCCTGATCTACCGGCCATCGGTGCAGGACGTGAGCGCTCAGGATGGCGTAGAAGAGGTTTACCACAAGCTGCTGGCCAATTTTCACAAAAACAAGCAAAGCGAAATCTTCAAGGGCACGACTTTGACCGGGCCCCACAGAGACGACATCGAGTTTGAATTGGACGGCAGGGATGCGCACCTCTACGGGTCGCAGGGCCAGCAGCGGACCATTGCGCTCAGCCTCAAGCTGGCGGAGATTCAGCTGGTCCACCAATTAAGTGATGAGTATCCGCTGCTCTTGCTGGACGACGTGATGAGCGAGCTCGACCACGACCGGCAGAGTGCGCTGCTTAACTACATACACGGAAAAACACAGACCTTTATTACCACGACCGATCTTGCGGGCATTTCCTGGGAAATAATCAAAGAGCCCAAAATATACCGGATTAACGCGGGAAAGATTTATTTAGAAAAGGGGAAATCGAATGGCTGATAAAAAGAACAACTTCGAGCAAATCAAGCAGTATGAAAAAGAAGCCGACAAGTACAACGCCAGTCAGATTCAGGTTCTAGGCGGGCTTGAGGCCGTGCGCAAGCGGCCGGGAATGTACATTGGCTCGACCAGCTCGCAGGGACTGCACCACTTGGTCTGGGAGATAATCGATAACGGGATCGACGAAAGCCTAGCCGGCTTCGCCACCAAGATCGAGGTGACCATCAACGAAGATGGCAGCGTAACCGTTCAGGATGACGGCCGCGGTATCCCGGTTGATATTCAGAAGAAGACCGGTCGGCCGGCCTTAGAAACGGTTTTCACGGTTCTTCACGCCGGCGGCAAGTTTGGCGGTGGCGGCTATAAGGTGTCCGGCGGTCTGCACGGGGTTGGTGCCTCGGTAGTCAATGCCCTGTCTGAGACGCTGGACGTTACCACCATGCGTGACGGCAAGAAGTACTACATTGACTTCAAGCGGGGCCGCGTCAACAACGAGATGAAGATGACGGGCACCGTACCGCTAAGCGAGCACGGCACAATTGTCCACTTTTCACCCGATGCCGATATTTTCACGGAAACCACCTCTTTTGATGACCAGGTCCTCAAAAACAGGATTCGCGAACTGGCCTTTTTAAACAAGGGCCTCAAATTGACCTTCACGGATAAGCGCAAGGAAAGCACGGAAACCGACGTCTACCACTTTGAGGGCGGTATTCAGGAGTACGTTTCTTTTCTTAACCGCAAAAGCGAGGTTCTGTTTGACGAGCCGATTTACGTTGAGGGCAACGACAACGACATCAACGTTGAGGTTGCGCTGCAGTACACCAAGGGCTACAAGACAACCCTGATGACCTTTGCCAACAACATCCACACCTACGAGGGCGGGATGCACGAAGCAGGGTTTAAGACGGCCCTGACGCGCGTGGTCAACGACTACGCCCATAAGACCAAGCTGTTAAAGGACAATGACGACAATCTTTCCGGTGAAGACATCCGGGAGGGAATGACGGCTGTTGTTTCCGTCAAGCACCCGAACCCGCAGTTTGAGGGCCAGACGAAGACCAAGCTGGGCAACTCTGATGCCCGCACGGCCGTTGACCGTTCTTTTTCTGAAACCTTTAACCGCTTCTTGATGGAGAATCCGCAGGTTGCCCGCAAGATTGTCGAAAAAGCCCAACTGGCCGAACGGGCGCGCACCGCTGCGAAACGTGCACGCGAGGTAACCAGAAAGAAATCAGGTCTGGAAATAGCCAACCTGCCGGGCAAGTTGGCTGATAATACGAGCAACGATCCTAGCATCTCCGAACTCTTTATCGTTGAGGGGAACTCTGCCGGCGGTTCAGCCAAGCAGGGGCGGTCACGGTTGACGCAGGCCATTTTGCCCATTCGCGGCAAGATTTTAAACGTTGAAAAAGCTTCGATGGACCGAATCCTGGCCAACGAGGAGATCAGGTCGCTCTTTACGGCCCTAGGCACCGGCTTTGGCGCCGACTTTGACGTCTCCAAGGCGCGTTACCACAAGCTGATTATCATGACGGACGCCGATGTCGACGGGGCCCACATTCGGACGCTGCTGCTCACGCTCTTTTACAACTACATGCGGCCGATGATTGAAAAGGGCTACGTTTACATCGCCCGTCCACCGCTATACCAGGTGCGCCAGGGCAAGGTTATCCGCTACCTGGATACGGACGACGAGCTGCACGATTACTTGGGCAGCCTGCAGCCAAGCCCCAAGCCAACCGTTCAACGCTACAAGGGGTTAGGCGAAATGGATGCCGACCAGTTGTGGGACACCACGATGAACCCGGAGAATCGGCGCCTTGACCGGGTTAGCCCGGAGTTTGCCAAGGACGTGGACGAGGTCTTTGAACTGCTCATGGGCAATGAAGTGGCGCCACGGCGCAATTTCATTGAGACCAATGCCAAATACGTTGAAAACTTGGATGCTTAGGAGGTTTAAATGGATAACGACAATCAAAGTCAGGATCACAGAATAAGAAATGTCGATCTGACTAACGTGATGAATAGTTCGTTTTTGGACTACGCGATGTCGGTTATCGTGGCGCGGGCTCTGCCCGACGTGCGCGATGGCCTGAAGCCCGTCCAGCGACGGATTCTTTACGGGATGAGCGAACTGGGCGTTACGCCAGATAAGCCGTATAAGAAGTCGGCCAGAATTGTCGGGGAAGTTATGGGCAAGTTCCACCCCCACGGCGACTCTTCGATCTACCTGGCCATGGCCCACATGGCCCAGGACTTCAGCTACCGCTACATGCTGGTTGACGGCCACGGCAACTTCGGCTCAGTCGATGGCGACGAGCCGGCCGCAATGCGGTATACCGAGGCCAGGATGAGTAAGATCGCGGTTGAAATGCTGCGCGACATCAACAAAAATACGGTTGATTGGCAGCGCAACTACGACGACACCGAAAATGAGCCCGTAGTGTTGCCAGCGCGCATACCCAACCTGCTGGTCAATGGCACCAGCGGTATTGCCGTTGGGATGACGACCAACATTCCGCCGCATAACCTCTCTGAAGTGATCAAGGGCATTCACATGCTCATGAACAACCCGGACGTGACGGTGAAGGAACTGATGAAGGCCATACCGGGCCCCGACTTTCCGACCGGCGGCACAATCATGGGGCGCAGCGGCATTTACCGGGCGTATGAAACGGGCCGCGGGAACATCGTTGTCAGGGCCAACACAAGCATCGAGACCGAAAAAAGCGGCCGCGAGCGGATTGTCATTACGGAGCTGCCTTACCTGGTAAACAAGGCCGAGTTGGTGAAGAAAATTGCTGATTTGGCGCGTTCGAAAACCATCGATGGCATCACCGGCGTGCGTGATGAATCCGACCAGACGGGGATGCGGATGACGATTGATATTCGCCGCGATGCCAGTGCCAGCGTTGTTTTGAACAACTTATTCAAGCTGACGCAGATGCAGGCCAACTTCGGCATGAACATGGTGGCCATCGTCGACGGCGCCCCGCACTTCTTGAGCTTAAAGCAGATGCTGCAGTATTACCTGGAGCACCAGGAAGACGTTGTGACGCGCAGGACCAAGTTCGAATTGGCCAAGGCCGAGGCGCGGGCCCACATCCTGGCGGGGCTAAAGATTGCCCTCGATCACATTGACGAGATCGTCCACATTATCCGCCAGAGTGAGTCAAGCGACATCGCCAAGGCGGCCCTAATCAGCCGTTTTGGCCTCGATGACAAGCAGTCGCAGGCGATTTTGGACATGCGGCTGGTACGGCTAACCGGCCTGGAACGAGACAAGGTCGAAGCCGAATACCGGGACCTGCAGGCCAAGATTGCCGATTATAAGGACATTCTGACCCACAACGAGCGCATCAACGAAATTATCTATGAGGAACTGCTTGATATTCAGAAGCGTTTCGGCGATGACCGCCGCACCAAGATTGGTGACGGCGAGGTAATCTCGATTGAAGATGAGGACCTGATTGAGAAGCAGGACGTCTTGCTGACGTTGACCCACAGCGGCTACATCAAGCGGATGCTGATTAACGAATTCAAGACGCAAAACCGTGGTGGCAAGGGCATCAAGGGCATGGGCGTCAAGGACGGCGACTTTATTGAGAAGCTGATCTATTCAAGCACGCACGACCTGCTCTTGTTCTTTACTAACAAGGGCAAGGTTTACTCCAAGAAGGCCTATGAGATTCCTGAATTTGGCCGCACCGCTCAGGGCCTGCCGATTGTTAATCTGCTGCAGCTGGAAAAGGGCGAGAAGATTCAGACCATCGTCAATATTCCGGCTGACGTCGACGACCAGTACCTCTTCTTCATCACGAAGATGGGGACGGTCAAGCGCACGCACGTAAGCGATTTTGCCAACATCAGAAACAGTGGACTGATTGCGCTGACTCTGCGTGACGGGGACGAGCTGACCAACGTGCTAACGACGGATGGCAAGCAGGATATCCTGATTGGAACCCACTTGGGTTATGCCGTGCGCTTTAGCGAAAGTGCCGTGCGTTCGATGGGCCGCACCGCCGCTGGCGTTCGCGGGATTAACTTGCGTGAAGGCGACTGGGTTGTTGGTTCTGGCGCCATCAAGGATAGTGACGAGGTGCTGGTCATTTCTGAAAACGGTTATGGTAAGCGCACGTCTGCGCACGAATATCCGGTCAAGGGCCGCGGCGGCAAGGGCATCAAGACGGTCAACGTCACCAAAAAGAACGGTCCGCTGGCTGGTGTTACCGTGATTGACGGAACGCAGGATATCATGGTTATCACCAATGATGGGATTATGATCCGCTTCAAGGTTGCCGACGTTTCCCAGATGAGCCGGAGCACAATCGGCGTCCGGCTGATCAAGCTTAACCGCGCTAGTCGGACTGCAAGTCTCGCCATTGTTCCCGCCGAAGAAGACCAAGAAGTAGTGGAAACAGAAGACACGGAAGATATAGCAGGTGCAGACGCGCCGCAAGAATAGTTGCAGGCTGCGAACTGCAAAAAAATTGCCAGACTTTTAGCGTATTTACTTGTGGGGGTAAAATAACTCCCTACAGGATCACGTGAAGATAGTTTGGTAATTTTTTGTTTATGTGCTAAAATGAGACATTGTGAGTAATAAACGACATTACTCCTTGTTCTTGAACTTTAGCGAGAACCATTTAGTCCAGAAGGAGGTGCACTAGTATGACAACTACTAAGTACGAAATAACTTATATTATCAAGCCGGATATTGACGAGGAATCAAAGAAGGCCTTGGTTGAAAACTATGATAAGGTTATTGCCGACAACGGCGGTACGATGGTTGAGTCAAAAGACTGGGAAAAGCGTCATTTTGCATATGAAATCAACAAATACCGTGAGGGAACGTATCACGTTATGACTTTCACTGCTGATAACGCCGACGCCGTCAACGAATTTGACCGTCTGTCCAAGATTGACTCTGCCGTTCTGCGGTCAATGACCGTCAAGATTGACAAATAATGCAAAAACTTTATCGTTTTCGTGATTTAGGAAAGGAAGGACCTGAAGTATGATTAATCGAGTTGTACTTGTTGGCCGTTTAACACGTGATCCTGAATTGCGTACTACTGGGAGCGGAATCTCGGTTGCTACGTTTACTCTTGCTGTTGACCGGCAGTATACTAACGCTCAAGGCGAGCGGGGTGCGGACTTTATCAGCTGTGTCATTTGGCGCAAATCAGCAGAAAACTTCTGCAACTTTACGTCCAAGGGTTCACTAGTTGGTATTGACGGCCGAGTTCAAACCAGAACATACGATGATAAAGACGGTAAGCGCGTGTATGTGACCGAGGTTGTCGTAGACAACTTTGCGTTGCTTGAATCACGCAAAGACCGGGAAGCCCGCGGACAAAACGGCGGGTTTGCACCAAATAATAACGGCAATTTTGGCAATCCAAATACCACTAATTCGCCTAATACCGGAAGTTCTAGTCAGGCTAACAGTCAGCCGAGTGCTCCGCAAGATCCGTTTGCCGGATCCGGCGACACCATTGACATTTCTGATGACGATCTCCCGTTCTAATTTTTAAGAAAGGACCGAGGATATGGCTCAACAAAGAAGAGGCGGCGGCGCACACCGTCGGCGTAAGGTTGACTTTATCGCAGCCAACCACATTGACTACGTTGACTACAAGGACGTCGACCTGTTGAAACGTTTTATCTCTGAAAGAGGTAAAATCTTACCACGTCGTGTCACTGGCACCAGCGCTAAGAACCAGCGCAAGGTAGCTAAGGCAATCGAACGAGCTCGCATTATGGGCTTGTTGCCATTTGTTACTGAAGACTAGTCAGTCAATAATAAAACTAAAAAACACTGGGCTAAACGGCCCGGTGTTTTTTTATAGCCATTTTTGCTTTTTAGAGCATGAAAAAATAACAATAGTTTTTGAAACCGCTTGCTAAAGCTGACAAATAATTATATAGTATAAATATAACAAAGTCCCGTACGTCAACAAGATTTAAGCTTTTTTCAAATAGTTATTTTATGAAAGTTAGAAATTTTAAAAAAGCTTTTATGCTAGCAACTGTATCAGCTTCTTTGGCAGCATTAGCTCCTGCTACAACAGCTTTTGCTATTAATAAGGGTGGCGGAGATTGGGATTATGGTTTTAAGTGGAACTTTGGTTGGTCCAAATATTATCATGGTACTAAAAAGCATAGCGCATCTGTTGCATTTAATGGTGATGAGCACCGTAATACGGTAACAAAAGGCAACACAGCATATGCAGAATACCACAAGATCCCACCAACAAGATTTGTCTTATTGGTGGAATGTATATTAACTCTTGTACGTAACTTAGTGATGTAGGTGTAATTGATGTGTATCAACTACACCTATTTTTATGGAGGTTTGCCCATGAAAAAAGTGATTTCTGCCTGTCTGACCATTGTTACTATTTTATCTTATTTAATAGTCATTAATTTCTACCAATCCAAGGATTACGACCAGGTAGCAAAAATGGGGCAAACAAGTGATTCATACCAAATTTATCTACAAGATAGTCAAATTGCGCCTAGCGCTCAATTGGTGTTTTTCAAGCATCTAGCACGCAAAGACGGGTTATCGATCATATTGACTACAAAAGGCGCGAACAATTCGGTTGAAAAATCAGTCGTCGCTAATCCAGCAACATTTCCGGTTAGTTCTTTCCGTCTTGATCAGGTGAATTTAAACAACGATAAAGATTATTACGCGAGTTTCAAGACTGCTGCCCCTGGTCAAAAAGGAACAATTCCAGTATTTGCAAAAAATAACCGTGTAATTTTGCAACCGATGGGACGCTACTTTAAAAGTAAGAAAACCGTTGACGGTGTTTACACAATTGTACCGGGAAAATCTGACCGGAAGACTATTCTTACGCAATTAGCACGATTTTACGGTATTCCGCGTATAAAGTTAATAACGCCCACAACCGGGATGAGCGTTGAATACTTGACTAAACCGATTCTTATTTTGAGTTTTATTTTAGTTTTAGCAGTTTTGATTTTTATTTTGGTCAATGCCTATTATCCCGTTTCGCAAAGATACACGATTGGCATTAAGAAACTTAATGGTTGGAAAAATGGTGACATTTTTCTTGTACTGGTTCGTTTTGGCATAATAACAATCGCGTTCATTAGCGTTATGCTTGATTTAGGTACCTGGTTAATTTTTCCTTATCAACCGGATGGTTTCATGTTGACTTGTATCCTAACACAAGTGCTAATCGTATTGTTATACCTGCTCACCAATTCTGTTACCTACTTAATGATTAGGCGGATGTCGATTGCGGATCTGCTGAAGGGGAAGTTTCATTATGGACTTAGTATTGGTTTAGCTTTTATGTTAAAAGTGATGATGACAATTGCGTCAATCGTGTTGTTAGCCAATGTTTCAGGTGCAATTAGTAGCACGATTACTAACTACCAGCTGCAGCAAAATTGGGCTAAGGAAGGCAAACTATTGACCTTAAATTCTGTTGGCACACTATTTTCAAGTAATGAAAGACAAGCTAATAAAACGATGACTAACTGGTTTGGCAAAATGGCCCAGAATAAGGGCGTCTATTATGTCAATAGTGATTTTTATACAGCCAAAGCAGTCTTGCCGGAAAAAGCGATACGTAAAAATCCAAATCAAAAATACGCATTGATGGCGGTCAACCGCAATTTTATTAACGCTAAATTGCCGCAGATGAAGAAATACATAAATTCTGCGCAAGAAGCTTTTCTGGTTCCTGCTAAATACAAAAAGAACGCTAAAAAAATCAAGTATTTTCTGCAAAATTTTAGGTATAACGATTTGACGTCTGCGCAGCAGGAAAAATTAAAACCGGAGCAAGTAAAGATAAATATTAGGTATTACGACGAACAACTCAATACGATTACTTATAATGTCCGTTTGCAAAATAATTTCGTTGATCCACTTATTGAGGTTGTAGAAGAACAAAAAATGACCGAAGGTCAGGTCTTGCCTTTAAGCAACACGGATAAGTCGAGTCCGCTTAAGATTGAACCTAGTAGCGCAGCAAAGGCGCGGCTGCGGAGTTTAAATAAAGATCCGCAAGTGAAAAAATTAAGACTAAAATTTGTCACCTTAAATGAAATCTTGGCGACTAGTCTGGATTCAGCTTACCAAGGGTTGCGTACAATCATTTTTATCTTGTTGGCAATCTTTGTAATCAACTTGTTTGCAACGACGTTCTTAATCTTGTACATAGTTTCGCGTAAACAGAAAAAGTTGGCCGTTGAACGACTATTGGGCTACCGCAAGTTTGACCGTTATCAAATGGAAACACTGATTTTAATATTCTTGGGAATTAGCACGCTATGCGTTTTACTTTATTTGCGAGTTTCGCTCATACCACTACTGCTAGCAGTAGTCTTAGACTTCACCGACCTGCTGGTATTTAACCTTGTGGTGCAGGTGATTGAGGCACGAGACCTGTCATTTCTGCTAAAAGGAGGATTATCATGATTAAATTGAAAAACATGACCAAAAGATTTGAGACAAAAATAGTATTTGACCATTTTAATTTAGACGTCGACAAGGGTGAAATGATTGCAGTAGTGGGTCCAAGTGGCTCTGGTAAGAGTACTCTGCTCAACATTATCGGGTTAATTGATGCAATCGATGGGGGTGAATATCACTTTGAACAGCAGGTCAATGTCAAACCCAATAGTAGTTTGGCGCAGAAGATTATCCGTGAAAAAATTAGTTATCTTTTTCAAAATTTTGCCTTGATTGAGGAAGATACAGTTCAAGAAAATCTGCTGTTGGCACTCAAATATGCTCACCATCGTCACACTGAAAAGATTAATATGATTAAAGCTGCTTTGCAAAAGGTAGGCCTGGGCGAGTATTTACACAATAAAGTCTATGAATTGTCCGGTGGCCAGCAGCAGCGTGTGGCCGTTGCACGAGCCCTAATCAAACCGAGTGAACTGGTTCTAGCTGATGAACCAACGGGATCATTGGACGGGAAAAATCGCGATGAAATTATCGCATTATTGGTCAAACTTAATGCTGCCGGCAAGACTGTGGTCATCGTCACGCACGATAGCCAAGTGGCCGCAAAGTGTCACCGGGTAATTAAACTAGAGTAGTTTTGAATAAATTAACTAACTTAAGGCGGAATAACTTCCGCTTTTTTATTGGAGCTGCTTTTTTGGTAACAATAATTATGTGAAAAACGGGGGTGTTTCTTCTCCAGCCGATCCAAGGTATAATGATAGTGATGTATTTTGCATTAAATTTGGAAGGACCTTACATGAAAGATTTTTTACGTAAGCTTGAATTTCCTGCTTTTATTAAAGACTCACGGTTGACGGCCGCGGTTGCAATTATCTTGGCCCTGTCGCTACTCGGCAGCATCGTCGCACTGGTGGTGAATCCGCTGTTCGGCTTGGCCATGGTTTTGATTTTTGCCTTAACCGTTGCGTGCACCGTTTACGGTGCCTACATCCTGGCGGGCAATGCGAACAACTTTGCCGTTAGCCTGTCCTACCGGATCAAGCGCAGCGAGCAAGAGGCAATGATTAAGATGCCGCTGGGGATTCTGCTGTACGATGATGACCGGCAGATCCAGTGGGTCAACCCCTACCTGCAGCTTTACCTCAAGGATGAGGACCTGGTTGGTCACACGATCAAGGCGATTGACCCCGATTTGGATAAGCTGATTGACGAGTCGCTGAAGGCCAAAACCGCTGAAAACAGCACCGTGACTTGGGATGGCCACCAGTTTGAGATGATTATTCAGGACAATCTGGGCGTCATTTACCTGCTTGATATTACGCATTATGCTAAGATTGAGCAAAAATACAATAATGAACTGCTGGCAATCGGACAGGTGTTTATCGATAATTACGATGAACTGAGCGAAGCGATGCACGACCAGGAGTTGACGGCGACTAGTTCATACGTGCAGAACACACTGAGCAATTATGCCAAGAAGTTTAACGCCTACCTCAAGCGGATCGACGAAGACCACTTCCTGCTGCTTTTGCATATGGCAGATTTGGCCCAAATGGAGAAGGACAAGTTTTCGGTTCTGGATAAGATGCGCCTTGAAACAAGCCGCAACAACACGCCGCTGACACTGTCGATTGGGATTGCCTTTGGTAGCAACCAGATCTCTGCTCTGGCTGACCAGGCCCAGTCCAACCTCGATCTGGCGCTGGGGCGGGGCGGCGATCAGGTGGTGTTGAGCCAGCCCGGCAAGTCGGCCCGCTTTTACGGAGGCAAGTCCAACCCGATGGAGAAAAGAACGCGGGTGCGGGCCCGGATGGTATCGCAAGCCATCAGCGAACTCTTTAAGGAGGCTGATCGCGTCTTTGTCGTTGGTCATGCCAATCCCGACATGGACTCCGTGGGCAGTGGCCTGGGCGTGGTCAAAATTGCCCGCTTGCATGGCGTCAAGGCTAATTTTGTCCTTGACATCAACAAGACCAACTACGACGTGAGCCGGTTGGTGACTGCAATGCAGAAAAAGCAGGCGGAAGCCCACTTGTTCATCACGCCCGAGCAGGCGCTCGACTGCGTGACGGATAAGTCAATGCTGGTTATGGTTGACCATTCGAAGTACTCGATTACCTACTCCAAAGACCTGTATGATCGTTTAAAGAACCGGATTATCGTGATTGACCACCACCGCCGCGGGGAAGAATTTCCGGAGAACCCGATGCTGACTTACGTTGAACCGTATGCCTCATCGGCCTGCGAGTTGGTCACGGAGATGGTGGAGTACCAGCAGCCCAGTTCGGGCCAGCGGGTCTTGACCGACCTTGAAGCTACAGCCATGTTGGCCGGAATCACGGTTGACTCCAAGGAGTTTTCGCTGCGGACAGGCACGCGGACCTTTGACGCAGCCAGCTACTTGCGCTCAATTGGTGCCAGTTCTGTGGGTGTGAGCGTACTGCTCAAGGAAGACATTGACTGCTTTTTGGAGCGCACCCGTCTGGTCTCTAGCCTGAAGATGGTTCGGCCGCAGATGGCAGTCTTATGCGGACCGGATAATAAGATAATGGATCCGATTATTACGGCCCAGGCAGCTGATACTGCCCTTGATTTGGAAAACGTTGAGGCCAGTTTTGCTATCACCCGGCGCGACAAGGAAACAATCAGCATTTCGGCGCGGTCGATGGGCGAGGTCAACGTCCAGGTAATTATGGAAAAGCTGGGCGGTGGCGGCCACCTGTCTAACGCCGCAACGCAATTAAAGGGCGTCACGGTTCAGGAAGCACTTGCAAAACTGCTCGATGCGGTTGATACTTATGAAAAAGAAAATGAATAAAGGAGAGTAGCAATGAAAGTTATTTTTACCCAAGACGTTAGGGGCCGCGGAAAACGCGGTGAAGTTAAGAATGTTCCCGATGGTTATGCCCAAAACTTTTTACTGAAACGGGGGCTGGCAAAAGCCGCAACCAAGGCCAACATGCACACGTTAGAGCGGCTGGCAGCTAACGAGCAGGCGGCATACGAAACGGAAAAGGCTGAGGCCGAGAAGGTCAAAGCCGCGCTCGATAAGGACGAGACTGTGGTAAACTTCAAGTCAAAGGCGGGGTCCGATTCGCGCCTGTTTGGCTCAATTTCCAGCAAGAAAATCGTGGAGGGTCTGGAAGAGCAGTTCGGAATCAAAATCGACAAGCGCAAATTAAACCTACCTGAGCCGATTAAATCCCTGGGCTACACAAATGTACCGGTCAAGTTGTTTAAGGGCGTAGAGGGCAAGATTCGCGTTCACATCACAGAGCAGGACTAGCCCTGCGACGCACAATTCTAGTAAAAAGTGAGCATGATTAATGGATAATATTATCTCGCAGCAAATACCGCACGACGATGACGCGGAGAAGGCGGTTTTAGGTGCAATCTTTATTGATCCCAATGCGATTGCGGACGCAAGTGCGGAAGTTCAGCCGGCTGATTTCTACAAAAAAGCCAACCAGCTGATCTTTCAGGCAATGCTGGACCTGTCCGACCGCGAGATTGCAATCGATCCGTTGACCCTGCAAGATGAGCTAACCAAGAAGAACCAGCTCGACGATATCGGTGGCATTGCGTACGTGTCCGAGCTGGCCATCGCGACCCCAACGGCGGCCCACGTCACATACTACGCCAAGATTGTGCACCGGAAGGCGCTTTTGCGGGGGCTGATTTCCGCTAGCCAGAAGATTATCACTAACGCAATGCAGGATTCCGATGACGTCACCGACATCCTCGATAACGCCGAGAGCGAGATTATGAACGTATCCTCGGAAAACAACGCGAGTGGTTTTCGGGCAATTAAGGACATCGTCAACTCAACGATTGAGGAGATTAACAATTTTCCGGAAGACGGTAACATGGTCACCGGCCTGCCAACTGGCTTCCTTGAATTGGACAAGATGACGACCGGTTTTCATGCCGACGAGCTGATTATTGTTGCCGCCCGGCCCGGCGTCGGAAAGACCTCGTTTGCCCTGAATGTTGCGCAATTTGTTGGTCTGCATACGGATAAAACCGTGGCAATGTTTTCCCTGGAAATGAGTGGCGAGCAGCTAGTGCAGCGGATGCTGGCGTCCGAGGGCCTGATTGATTCGCAGCACCTTAGAACGGGCCAGCTGGACGAAGAAGAGTGGCGCAAGCTGGTCGTGGCTTCGGGCTCGCTGGCCAACGCCCACGTCTACATTGACGACACGCCCGGCATCAAGATGAGCGAGATTCGGGCCCAATCGCGGCGCTTGGCCAAGGAAAAGGGTGACCTGGGCCTGATTGTGATTGATTACCTGCAGCTGATTGAAGGTCCGCGCAGCGAATCGCGTCAGCAGGAGGTTTCCGCAATTTCGCGGCAGCTTAAAAAATTGGCTAAGGAGCTGCGCGTGCCCGTGATTGCCCTATCGCAATTGTCGCGGTCCGTTGAACAGCGGCAGGACAAACGACCGGTTCTGTCTGATATTCGTGAATCGGGCTCGATTGAGCAAGACGCGGACATCGTTTCGTTTCTGTATCGCGATGACTATTACCGCGATGAAAACGAGGATGGTGGCGAACAGCAGGAAGTGGGGGCTGAAGACGATAATGGTGAGGTCGAGGTTATCATTGAGAAGAATAGGTCAGGCAGCCGTGGCACGGTCAAGCTGATGTTTTCCAAGCCCTACAACCGGTTCTCGAACCTTGATTATCGTCATGATCAGCCAAGCTGATAGGCACACACTATAAACTAAGCCGTGATAGCTGTACAATCTTATTATTCTACTAGTTAATGATTTTCTTATTAAAAATAAGCCAATTTTGATGACATTATCTTACTAAAATTGTATTATTATATTGTACATAGGTTATTTTTGAGAAAGGATCAATAATTATGGCAGATAACGGTATGAAAGATAAGTTGGCTGGCAAGGCTGAACAGGTTAAGGGCAAGGCTAAAGAAATGGCCGGCGACGTTAAAGACAAGGCCAAGGAAGCAACTGAAGCCGTTAAGGATAAGGTTGAAGACGTTAAAGAGGACTTGAAGAAGTAATTATTAACTAAAAAGGGGCAGAGGAATTTTCATTTCTCTGCCCCTTTTTGCTTGTTACACGTGAAACACAAAGCCTAGCGCAACTTGGCTTGAACGTCTGGCGGCAATTCCAAATTAGGGTGAGCCGGATCGTAGAATTCATAGAAAACCGGTGCCTTATTGGAATCGTTGCTCTTAGGGTAAAATTCGTAGTTGCTGGCCATCAGCGGCATGGTTATGTTGCTTTTATATGATTCCCAGATGTTGCTGAAAATCTGAGCAATGAGCTTGCGCTCATGCGGTTCAAGCGAGAGAAAGACGCGGCTGAGCCGGTAAGTGCCAAGCAATTTATTGCTGGTCAGCTGGTGCAATTCATCAATATCGAAGTTCTCAAAGGCTTCGAACAAGGCTGAAAACGTCTCGCTTCTTTTATTATTGGGAATAGCGCGGTTGAAATTGATTAAAGCGTGGCGTACTACTCGGCTGCCGGGCGTTAGGCCGTCGGCAAGGGTAAAGCTGTCGCGCCCCACCGACCAGCGGCGGGGGTCATGCTGGTTGCGCATGGCCACCGTGCTCTTCACAACCAGTGTCTGCTCGGGATGGTCCAGCATGGCCCCGAAGATTGAGCCCTGGGGGATGTAGGTCTTCATCTTGGGCATTGCACGCACAAAGCCGGGGCTGGTATAGACTTTATGGAAGAAGCCGGGCCCGTCAAAATTAAAGGCTGTGATTACGCGCTCTTGGATGGCGGCCGTGACCGCACTCAGTGCGTACTGGGCAAAGTTGCCGCCCTTGGAGTGACCGACAAGGTAAATCTGCTGGTCCGGAAACTTCGCGGCAATATCCTTTAGGTAGTCAGCCGCAACGTTTTGCCCGTAAATTTCCGGCAGGTAGTTCATGCGCATGTCTTCCTTCCAGCCGGTCATGGAGCCGTCGGTTCCGCGGAAGGCGATGACGATTGAATCCTGGTCGATAGCAAAAGTGGCGGCGCAGAACTGCAGGGGCGCCGGCTTTTTTTCCAACCGGTCCGTCCAGTCGAGAATCTTCATGTTGCCAATGCGCGGACTCTCCGGCAATAGAATCACCTCGGCGGCCGTTTCGTCATGCATCTGGTGCTGAAAGGCCGGCAGATTCCGCAGCCTCTTTGCCACCTCGCCTAACGTGTGCGTATTTGCAGAGTCATCGGCGGGTAAGTAGACCAGTGATGCCAAAAGAGCCGCGTCAACGCTGTTAAAGGGCTTTTGGGCAAAAGTTAGGTCTCCGCGCCACCGTAAATAATCAAGTGAACTTGCCATGAAACTACTCCCCTCGGTGAAAATTTCCTTTATTGTAATAACTGCTCCGCATAAATAGCAAAGAAAAAGCAATAGATTTAACTATTGCTTAATGATTAGCGTAGATTACTTGCCGACACCGGCATAACTGATGCTTTTAATCTCGGGGTACTTGCGTAGGGCCATGATGATGTTATTTTCGTCGATGTTGTTGTTGATGATCCCATCAACGAAAAAGACAATACGCTCATCATTGACGCTGAGAATTTTAACCGAAATATTTTCAACGTGGTTGGTCGTAAGTTCCTCTTCAATCGTGTGCAGGATGTTGTGCTTGTTGACGGCTTCAATCTGGATGTTGAAGCGAATATGCATGATGATCTTATCGATTATGGCATCATCGTGGAACAGCATCTGGATAACAAAGAGCAGGGCGGTTGACACAATGCCCAGCACGTACAACCCTGAGCCGATAGCCATGCCGATGGCCGCCGTGGCCCAGATGCCAGCCGCCGTCGTGAGGCCGGAAATTTGGGCCTTCTTGACCAAAATTGTTCCAGCACCGATAAAAGAAATGCCGGACACGATTTGGGCCGCGATTCGCGACGGGTCGAGGGCAACGTCCGATAGTTTGAGCAAATCGGCGAAGCCATACTTCGAAACAATCATAATTATTGCAGACGAGAAAGCCACGACGATGTGCGTTCTCACGCCTGCGCTTTTCCGCTGAATTGCCCGCTCGTAGCCAATCAGGGCCCCGCACAGTGCGGCTACAAGCAGTCGCAGCAGCCAGTCAAGTTGAGTAGCAAGCGGTGTTAAAGTAGCCATGATATCACTCCATTTATAAAACTTTATTTCCACTATCCATTATATATTATACGCTTAAAAAGCAGATCAAGGTTTAGTTATAGCATAAATTAATGCGGCTGGCATTTTTTCATGAGCCCGGATACTGTTGGATATTGGGTGAAGCAAATTACCAATAGGGCTAGGGCTTGGCACGTGGGGCGGGATGATGGTGAAATTGGGTGTTGCTTTAATCTTTCTTTCATGCTATACCGATATTATTAAATGAAGCACTGTGTATTTGATTGCAACGGCTTATGGGGTCCGCGAGTTGCTGCGCAATTGGTTGGGACCGGTAGCTGTTTTGCGGTTGCCTGAACTATAAGCACATTGCCAATATGCTGCAAAAAATGAGTAAATCAGTTTGGGCAGATAACAGGTTTGAGCAGGGAATACATGCATTTAGA
Source organism: Lactobacillus sp. CA30L (assembly GCF_059900845.1). Lineage (NCBI taxonomy): Bacteria > Bacillati > Bacillota > Bacilli > Lactobacillales > Lactobacillaceae > Lactobacillus > Lactobacillus sp. CA30L. The sequence goes on along the minus strand of NZ_JBWXGB010000003.1, from coordinate 75,478 downwards.
GGAGTTATAACCATGAAGTTGAAAAAGATAGCAGTTGCCGCAACGGCGGCCGTAATGTTGAGTCCGCTCGCGGCGGCACTTAAGGCGCCCCAGGCGGTGCAAGCGGCTGCGGGCGAAGCAGCACCAAGCGAAATAGACAGAACCTTTACGAATAAGGAGATCTTTAAGGCGCTTGAGGACCAGGGCTTTAACGTTAAGGCCATCCTGGGCGCAAAAGCCTACCAGGCGGCGCTCAGAGACGACCTGAAGCACCCCAAGGAAACGATTATCAAGTTCGCCAACAAGGACATCTTTGCTGCACTCAGGGCCGGCGGCTTCAATGCCCGGCAGGTTCTCGGCAAAAAAGCCTACCAGGCGGCCCTGAAGCAGGACAAGAAGAAGCACGGCAAGTCGTATATCGAGGTCAATGAAGAAAATGATGACGGCGTCGTTGTCTACCTGAGCAAGCCGGTCGTGAAGCTGATTGCTGCGGGCGGGACCGTTGCAATCAGCAACGGGCTGAACCACCTCATTCCCGACGCCGCTGCGGTCAGGTCCATAATCAGCATCGTGCCGGGCGCAATCAAGAATGTTAACAAGTCACGGGGCCTCTACCTCAAGTTTAACAAGGACGGCAGCCTGGGCAACTGGAGTTACCACCGGTATGAGCTGTAAGGAGTACAGTTTGCGCTGCCAACAGGCTCATTGAATAAAAAGCATATCGTGCAGGATGCACAAGTAATTAAGATCGCCAAATTTGGCGGTCTTTTTTATACGGAAGGGCTGCAAATGGGTGCGTTGCTCTTGCCCGGCACGCGCAAATAGCGGTAAAAATGTTAAAAAGGACTTGCGCATTGGCCGCTAATATGGTTTAATTAATATCGTTGTCAAGTATGACAATGCTGACTTAGCTCAGTTGGCAGAGCACGTCACTAGTAATGATGAGGTCGGAGGTTCGAATCCTCTAGTCAGCATAGATTAATTGGCTTAAATTCAACAACCTTGATTTATCAACGTTTTACGCGGGTAGATTGAGGTTGTTTTTTGGTTAAAACGAAGCAGCCGGCACACAAACGGAACATAAAATAAACGGTGTTCCGTGACTGATTTTTTGGATAGGCACAATCACCGGTATCGCAGTATTTTTAGCTACTTTTTTGTGTGCCAGAGTGAAGTTTTAAGCCAGTCAGCCAGGTTCAGGGAAGAACCTGCGGTGGCGGGCTTTTTATTATTTCAAACTAAACGGGCAAGATGATCCAGAATTATAACTGTGACTGTTGTTTTCATGTGCTAGGCCAAGCCAGCATGTTTGATTAATATTCGTAACTGTACTCTGCAATTACGTTATGGCTAATCGTTTGCATTAGAGCGCACTCTAACCTGTAAAATTAAGACAATCGAATTCTGGCAAAGGAGCTGTTGATGATGAAATACTTGTTTATAAATGCCAGTGCCAATCCTCGTGGAGTTACGGCAAGTCTAGCCGCGCGGCTGATGAAGGGTGAAAGTTATCAGACCTTTAACCTGGCCGACCATCACATTTATCCGTTAGGCCAGGAGAATACCGCAGATGACCAGTTTGATGAGCTATGCAAGCAGGTACAGGAAGCGGATGCGTTAGTCATCGGAACGCCAGTTTATTGGTCTTCAATGTCTGCCTACATGAAAATAATGATTGACCGTATGACCGGCGTGATGGGAGAAAACAACCCATTTTCTGGCAAGAATCTTTACCTAATAGTGGATGGCTCCGCGCCCCAAGACGCTATTCCTCATATTAAGCATGTTTGGGAACATGTTTCGCGGCGCTTTAACATGAATTTTAAAAGGACGGTAACTAATGGTTAGGGATGAACAGCTTTAGCCGTGACTGATTCCAGAAGCCTGTAATGACAGGCTTTTGCTCTGCTTGCGTGGGCGGGCCAGACAATCTGGAACGGTGAACTTGCTGCTAGAAGGTGCCGCAAACTAGCCGCATTGGGTAAATAAAGGTTATTCTAGTAGTAATGAAAATATTTAAGTGAAAAAAGAGCGCACATCATGAAGAAAATTGACGGACACCTGCACCTGGTTCGCTCGCTAGCCGGCCTCAACGCCAAGGGCCGCATGACGCCGCTGGGCGACGGACACGCGGTCTGGGACGACGGGACTTTTGTTAAGCTGATTCCTGACGGCTGGGGCGAAGACGACTTCACGGCAGCGGCGGCGCTAAGGGTGATGGATGAAAATGGGGTCGCTAAGGCCGTCCTGCTGCAGGGTAGCCTGTACGGCTTCCAGAATTACTATTCCTACCAGGCCGCCAAGAAGTATCCGGACCGCTTCATCGCGGCCTTTTCTGTTGACCCCTTTGCCGCCAATGCGATGGCAATAGTCAGGCGGCACGTCGAGGACTTGGGTTTTCGGGCAATCAAGCTGGACTTCGTCGTGTGCCACCTCTCCTTCCCGAGTGCGGACCACCCGGACCGCCTAATCAATGCACTGACGCAGTGGCAGCCGTTTGACAACATCACCACCGAGGTGTCCGCAATCCAGGACATCGAGGGCGAGACCGTTTTTCCCTACCCGCGCTGTCAGAAGGACGTCGCACTGACCAAAAAAATCCTGGGTGCCAAGCGCATCTTCTGGGGTTCGGACCGCACCCTGGTCGGCGACCTTCAACGCTTACCATGACCTAGCAACATGGCTCGAAGCAAGCGGGCTTTTTAGCGCGTCTGAACTGGCGGATGTCTTGTATAATAATGCTGAACGGATCTACTTCAAGCCGCAGAACGTGCAGGCGATGCGGGCTAGCACAGATCCTGCTATTAAGAATAAATAGGGAGGTTGGAAATGAGCAAAGTCAAAGTCTTGGTAATGGGCACTGTCCCAGAAGCTGGTCTGACTGAGTTAAAAAAGAATTTTACCGTCACTTACAATCCAGCGGGGACCAGCAGGACGTGGGTGCTGAACCACCTGGCTGAATACGAGGGGGTAATCCTTGCAGGGATGAAGGGCTACCGCGAGCTGATCGATGCGGGGCCTAACCTGAAGGTGATCTCCGCCAGCGGTGTAGGCTATGACCACATCGACGTTGACTATGCCAAGCAAAAAGGGATCGTGGTGGCCAACTGCCCGCAAAGCGTGCTGCTGCCGACCGCCGAGCTGACCTTTACGCTTCTGCTGGCCACGGTTCGCCGCCTCCATTTTTACGATAAGATGATTCGGGCCGGCAAATGGCCCAACGTTTCTAACCCGGAATACATGGGCACGGGTCTGCAGGGCAAAACCTTGGGCATTTACGGAATGTGCCGGATTGGCCGGCAGGTAGCCAAGTACGCCCAGGTCTTTGGCATGAAGGTGATTTACAAGAACACCCACCGATTAGACCCTGAACTGGAAGAGGACCTGGGTGTAGCGTACGCCGATTTTGACACCCTGGTGCAGACCGCCGACGTCATCACGCTGCACGCTCCGGCACTGCCGTCGACCACCGGCGTTTTTAACGCGCAGGTCTTCAAGCGGATGAAGAAGGCGGCCTACATCATTAACGCTGCGCGGGGCAAGCTGATTAAGCAGGACGACCTGCTAGTGGCCCTGCAGACCGGCGAAATTGCTGGGGCGGGCCTTGATGTCTACGAGAATGAACCCAAGGTACCGCAGGCCTTGTGCGACCTGGACAACGTTGTCCTGTCGTCCCACGCGGGGACCGGCACAATGGAAGCACGGACTGCCATTGCGGAGGAAGCGTCCCAAAATATTATTTCCTGCCTGCGGGACCAGCAGCCGCAAAACCAGGTTAACAAGTAGAATCAAGTTACTCGAGGCATGACTTTCCATGCCTTTCGTCCGGGTTGATGTTGCAGCAAAGCTCCCTGCTGGCCATTAGCCGTGGGGGTTTGCAAAAGTGATTGGTGAGGAAAAAGAATGGAATTTAGCAAGATTTTTAGTGACCGGTTGGATCATTGTTACGCGATTATGCGTCTGCGTGCTTGCGGCCGCGACTTTGTGATTGTGGCCTCGGAAGAAAACCAGCCGTGCTATGCCTATGATTTGGACAATGCGTTTAAGAGGACCGTTGTCTGGCCGGACGTCGGGGGCACGATGACGCTCGTTCCCGTTCCGGGCACGCTGAACTTCCTGGCCACGCAGCGCTTTTATCCCGGCTTCAACTCGCTGCGTTGCCGCATCGTGAAGGGGTCCTTCAACGGCCAGGGCTGGGACCAGACCGTGGTGGGTGAATTTCCTTATATTCACCGCTTCGACATCATTCCGGCGGCTGGCGACGCCTACTGGTACGTTGGTTGTTCCATTGCCAACTCCAAAAAATATACAGACGACTGGTCCGATCCGGGTAAAGTCTGGGTCGGCACCTATTACGATGAACGAGGCCAGATTACCGACCTGCGGGCACTGCCCGTCAGGATCACGAAAAATCACGGTTACAAGCGCATGACGGGCTACTCGCTGATCACCGGTGCCGAGGGTATTTTCCGCCTGGACCACCCAACCCGGGAGCATGATTGGCAATTGCACCAGCTGGCCCAGCGGGAAACGTCGGACATCGCGGCAGTCGACATTAACAATGACGGGCAGCTGGAGTACCTAGCGATTGAGGGCTTCCACGGCCCACACCTGCGGTTGTATGACACTAACTTCAACACGCTGGCGGTCAGCACCACCGAGACGCCCTTTGGCCACGCCATCTGGGGCGGCGCGATTAGGGGGCAGAACTGCTTCTTGTTTGGTTGGCGTGCCGGCACGCAGGGCCTGGAGCTGATTAAAGATGACAAGCTTGCCGCTGACCTTCTGGGCACGCGTCTGGGTCCCAGCAACGCCACCGTTTATAAAAAGGATGGCCAGGAATATCTATTGGCGGCCAACCGCGAGGCCAACGAGGTGGCCATCTACCAGATTGACGCCGAATAGAACTAGTTGGATGCTTGAAAATACGGACAATGACAGTTAGTTTGAGCAAAAGCAAATTTAAAAAAATGATTTAAATGCTAAAAGGCCTGCCCTTCAGGTTCAGAAGAACTTAGAAGGACAGGCCTTTTTTAGTGCGAGCTTAGGCAAAAGGAAATGTTGCGCAGGCCATTTTTAAGGGGGGGTGTCTTATTTTAGATACAGAATCTTGTCAAACATGCCTTTTTCCTGCGCGGAAATCTTATGGGCAACCTCAATCACGGCCACCTCGGGGTTCTGCAAAAGAATCCGGTGAATCTGCAGCGATAATTTCGCATCTAGCGAGCTGGTGGCTTCATCGGCTAATAGAATAGGACGTTCAGCCAACAGGGCCCGGGCGATTTCGATTCGCTGAATCTGACCGCCGGAAAGATTGCTGCCGTTTTGGCCGACCTGGTAGTCTAAGCCCTTTTCTTTTACTAAAGCGGATAGACCCGCCTCTTGTAAGACCGCGGTTAATTTATCCGGCGCAACGCTTTTGCCCAAGGTAATATTAAAGGCTAAATCGCGGTCAAAGATAAAGGGTTTCTGGTTGATGTAGCCAAAATAGTCGTGGGCGTTGTTCCAGTCGCCGGCGATATCTTCCTGATCAATTTTGATTGATCCGCTGGTGGGCTTCAACTGACCGACAAGCAGGCGCAGCAGGGTGGTTTTGCCCCAGCCGCTGGGCGCCATCAGCATGATTTTTTCCCCAGGTTTAACGGTGAAGCTGACGCCGGCAAAAATTTCCTGTCCGTTTTTCTTGTAGGCTAAGTTGCTGACAACCAATTCATTAAAAGTCTGGGGCTCTTCTTGCCGATCAGCTGGCGTTTTAAAGTTAAGCGCCCGTTCAACCTTATCCCACATCGGCTTGGTGGACCTGATCTGGTTTAACTGGTCGAAAATCATCGTCACGGGGTTAATAAAGTCGTTTGATAGTTGGACAATCATCACAAGCGTACCGGCCCCAATCTGACCTTTGAACATCAAGATGGCACCGACGAGGAAGGGAACAATGAAGCTAAAAATATCGGCAACTGTAATGATAATCGTCGATACTGCTCCTTGAGTATAGTTTAATGCTCTTAAAGCATCTTCCATTTGCCGGGCTTGCTTAATGACGTAAGAAACAACGGGAATTTGAATATCATAAAGTGCAGCAGTTTTAGAACCGTTAATCGCATCAGCTACGGCCTGGGTATAGTCGGCATTCCTATTTTCCCAGGCGGCCGACTTGGACTGGATGCTCTTGATGAAGAACTTTTGAACAAAGCCGGGTATTGCCGTTGTAACGACGAAAATTAGCGTCAACAGCCAGGAGTTAGCCAGACCAGTAATGATTGATACCAAAAAGGCGATTGCCTCGGAAATAATCATCAACTCGTTGGTAATCTTGAGGGCCTCGATCTGCTTCAGGTCATTGGTCATCAAGTTCAAACCGTCCTTTTGCGAATCAGCCTGCTGTTCGATCAGGTAGCGGATGGTTTTGTTTTTAATTGCAACATTAATATCGCGCACAATGTCACAGCGAATATAGCGGTAGGCAAAGTTAGTGCACATTATTGCAAGCAGAACCCCGGCACCGATTAGTGCGATTGTGACCAATTGGCCCAAAGTACCGTGGTGGTATTGAGCACTGTTAAGCATGATTTTTGTGACGTAGGCGATGACAACGTTGCCACCGCTACTGATGCAGGCCAAGAGAACGTAAAGCGCCAACTTGCCCTTGTTAGCAAATTTTAACGACATAATAAGCAGCTTTCTGACCCCATTAAAATGATATTTTTATTAAATATATCATAAAAATAAAAAAGTGCAACAGGCTGACGTTGAATTTTGTGTCCAATGTGTTTAAAAGGGTATGTGAATCCATGCAAAAGCACATAAAAATGTCGAATATGACTTTTTTGCCAAATCTTCTCTAAAAAGGCTATATTAAAATAAATAAAATATTAAAAAATGGAGAAAGAAAATGATCAAATTTAATGTACGTGGCGGTGCAGGCGACGGCACCAGGCCCAACACCGATGCTCGCCCGCAGGACAACCTGTACCTGGCCGTGAATTCAAAGTGGATGAACGATAATCCCGTTCCCGCGGATGAACCGTGGATTAGCAGTTTTTATGCGGTCGACCAGCAGGTGCGCAAGCATCTGCTCCAGGACTTCGATGATTTTGCCGCTGGCAAGAAGCCGCTCCCAGCGCTGAGGAACTTTGCCAAGGCCGTGGCCATTTACAAACTGGCGAAAAATGCACAGAAGCGCGATGAGGATGGTACTGCGCCCATTAAGGACGACCTGGCATTCTTAACTGGACTGTCCAGCCTTGCGGACGTCAACAAGAACCTTAAGAAGTTGCTGCTTGAGTACGTTCTGCCCTTTGAGTTTGAGGTCGCTCCCGACTTCAAAAACGCGCAGCTGAACGTGACGGTTTTTAACCGGCAGGAATTGATCCTGCGTGATCCTAGCTACTACCAGGATGACAAGACCGCGCAGCTGCTCGGTATTTGGGAGAAGCAGACTGCGAAATTATTGACGATGGCGGGCGTCGAGGAAGAAGAGGCCGCCGGCTATGCCAAGGCCGCCGTTGAGCTGGACCAGCGCATGGCGCAAGTTTATAACACGGCCGAATACAACGCTCAGGTTGAGAATAATTACCACCCCGTGAGCGTAGCGGAGTTTGCAAACAAGAGCCACAACCTGGACCTGGCCACGCTGCTTAAACAAACGGGTCTTGACAAGACCGCGCTGATAATCGTCGGCGAGCAGAAATACCTGGACCACTTTGATGATTTGTTTAATGAAAATAACTTTGCCGCATTGAAGGGCTGGCTGGTTGGCCGCTTCATCAATGATGCTGCAAACTACCTGTCGCACCAGTTCAGAAAAGCTGCGCTGCCGTTGACCCAAGCGATGTTTGGCATCGATGCGCTGCCTTCGGACCAGCGTTTTGCCTATAATCGGACCAAAGCCATGTTCGACGACGTGGTCGGCCAGTACTACGGCGAAACCTACCTGGGCCGGGAGGCCAAGGCCGATGCCACCGCGATTGTCAAGAACATGATTGCGGTGTACGAGGAACGCCTAAGGGCCAATACCTGGCTCTCGAATATAACCAAGGAGAAGGCAATCAAGAAGCTAGACACCCTGGTGCTCAAGATCGGCTACCCGGACAAGGTACAGAAGTTCTATGATTTGTTTGAGGTGATCCCGGCCGAAGAGGGGGGCACCCTGTATGCTAACGTTAAGGCCAATAAACGAATCAAAATCGAGGATAATTTTGGCGACTTGCAGCACCCGGTTGACCGCACTAAGTGGGTCATGTCGGCCGTCGAGCCGAACGCCTGCTACGATCCGCAGACCAACGACATCACCTTCCCGGCGCTGATCCTGCAAAAACCGTTTTACAGCCTGGACCAGGACCGCGCGGCCAACTACGGCGGCTTTGGCAGCGTGATTGGACACGAAATTTCCCACGCGTTTGACAATAACGGTGCGCAGTTTGACGAGGCAGGCAACATGAAAAACTGGTGGAGTGCTAAAGATTTCGCCGCGTTTAACAAGCGCATCAAGGCCGAAGAGGACCTGTTTGATGGAGTCGAAATCGGCCAGGCGAAGTTAAGCGGCAAGCTGACCGTCTCCGAAAATATTGGCGACCAGGGGGGCTTGACCGTTGCCGTTGAGGCCAACAAGCAGGAGGGTGGCAATAGCCGCACCCTCTTTGAAAACTACGCTCGCGTCTGGGAGACAAATGCCAAGCCGGAATTCCTGCAAATGCTTGCCGCAACGGACGTGCATGCGCTTCCACAAGCGCGGACCAACGTCCAGGTGCAGTGCCAGGATGAGTTTTACCGGGCATTCAACGTTCAGCCGGGCGACGGCATGTGGCTGGATCCGGAAAAACGGGTCAAGGTTTGGTAAAAAGATAATCACAGATGAAAGTTAAAAGACCTCCCCTCCAGTAAGTTGTACTGTGAGGGGAGGTCTTTATTCTTATAAAAACATATTTATTTTTATTGCAGATTAATTCATTGAAATTAACGATTATTGACTAACCGGGTAGTTTAAATTGCTTGACTAAAATCCTTCTAGCTTAAAGCTTAAGTGAAGGGCTTCGTTAGCCTTAATTTGAAATTCAGGATGAACAGGGGCACCCCAAGAATCGTCTCCACCAACTCCCATTTGCTTAGCAAGAATTCTCACCCTTGTACAATATGGTCGTGGCAACTCATATTGATGACGTGAATTCTGAATCTCATATTCACTAAATGGTAAAACGCTTTGTTCAAATGGAGTATTAAGCGCGGTAAATTTCAGACCATGACCTTCATTGTCAGTCACGGTTAGCCAGCGTGTTTCACGATGATTTCCAGCTTCCTGCGGTACTAAATAGGGCGTAAAGTTATCTTGGGCAGTTCCGCTGTAAATGCCTAGCTTGACGCCATTATCACGGTCTAGATAATTTTCATCAGGACCGAAGCCATAAAACATATAATTGTCATAGATTTTAGGCAACCTAAAATCTATACCAAAAGCTGGAATATTAGGTAAATTATTATAACCAGGATAAGTTGCTGAGATAGTCACTGCACCATCTGGGGTAATAGCATAAGCAATAGTATTGTAAGCTTCTACAGGCAATTTTAGTTGAAACTTAAAGGTGACAGTAACCCTTGTAGCAGTTGATGAAATTTGAGTATCTACTAATTTTTGATACTTACCAGCCAGTAGCCATTCTCCAGATTCAAAACCAGCAGTATAGCCATCGTCATTATTGGTAAGCGCACGCCAATAACTAGTTTTAGGAATCTCAGAAATAAATTCCTGACCATTGTATTTATATGAGCTCAAGCCTCCATGTGCTTTTGATAATTGTACGCTGAAGTTCTCACCGTTTATGCCAATATTGGTACTTCCAATGACTAAATGGAGTTTGTCTTGGCGAGAAGATGAAAAATCCGGCAAAATGCAATGTTTGAGTATCTGTTGGGCAAAACATGTTTCGAACCCCTTGTTAGCCCACTTTGTATCGTTTTTAAGTTGAACTGATATTTCAGCTACATATTCGTTTTTATCATCTTTGCCTTGAGATTGTAGCCAGTTTAAAGGCTGATATAGGCTTTCACCTGGATTAACTGATAAACAAAAGTCTTTTTGCCACATTGAATGGCCATTTTTTAATATTTTGGCAACAAAAACCAGGCCATCGGTGGTTACAAACAGATTCTTGTTATTTACGGAAAAACCATTGCTGTCAATTTTAACTTTAATGTTGGAATAATTTTGTTTAACCTCTGCTGCTTTGGGTGATGGGGTACGGTCTGCAAGAAGGATGCCATTACCACAAAATTCATAGTCACTTGGACGATCATCCCAGTCGCCACCATAAGAAAGGCATTTTTTTCCATTAGGATCGAGGGATAAAAGTCCTTGATCAATATAATCCCAAATGAATGCACCTTGATAATTAGGATATTTATCTTCGAGATCTGTATCAAGCTTCATGCCACCAGTAGAATTTCCCATCGAGTGCATATATTCGCATTGAATAAATGGTCTATTAGGATGCTCTCTTAATTGTTTAGCGCAATCTTGAGGTTTCCAATACATTTGGGTATCCATATCTGAAAATTCTTGGTACGCTCCGCCTCTGAAGAAGCCTTCATAGTGTACCAAGCGCGAATGATCGTGTTTATGAAACCACTTAGAACTTTCGACTAAATCTTTGCCAGCATATGATTCATTTCCCAAAGACCAAATGAGTATTGCCGGATGGTTCTTATCTCGTTGAAACATGGAATTATTGCGATCAATGATAGCTGGCAGCCATTCAGGATGATCTCCGGGTATATTCCAGTAGTCTCCTAAATCGTCTATTTGTAGCCAACAGCCGTGAGTTTCTAGATTAACTTCGTCAATCACATAAATACCGTACTGGTCGCAAAGCTTGTACCAAAGTGTCTGGTTGGGATAATGTGAGGTTCTGACTGCATTTATGTTGTGTTGTTTCATAAATTTGATGTCAAAAAGCATATCTTCTCTAGTAATACTATGTCCAAAGCGATAGTCGAATTCGTGGCGATCAATACCTTTAAAAATAATTCTTTTACCATTAAGAAGCATAATGCCGTTCTTTTTCTCAAATCGTCTAAAACCGATTCTTGTAGAAACTGTTTCAATAATGTTTCCATGATCAATAATACTAAGAATTGCTTGATATAAGTTGGGTGTTTCAGCACTCCATAAGGCAGGTTCAGACAGCCTAAAACTTGTCTGATTTAATTGTTCAAAGGATAGAGTACGATCTACTACAGCTGTACTAGCAGAATCCATTAATTGTAAATGAAATCGAGTTTGTGCATCCCAATTTTCAACATCGGCTGTTATGCTAAAAGTACCCTCAGATAAATCAGTGCTAAGTTCAGAATGACAAGTTAAATCTTTGATATAGGTCTTTGGTACAGCATAAAGATATACATCACGAAATATCCCAGATAATCTAATCATATCCTGATCTTCTAACCAACTGGCACTGGAGTATTTAAAAACCTCGACGGCTAATCGATTGGTACCGTTGACTAAATAGTCACTAATTTCAAATTCGCTTGGGGTGAAGGAATCTTCACTGTATCCCACGAAGTTTCCGTTTAACCAAACGTAAAAAGCGGTTTGGACGCCTTGAAATGATAAAAACACTTTTTTATTTTCAAAACTATCGCTAAGCTGAAATTGTTTGACATAACTAGCTACTGGGTTCGATTTTTGAGGAATGGCAGGTGGCACCAATTCTTCATGTCCGTCCCAAGGATACTGTGTGTTAACGTAAATTGGGCTGCCATATCCCTGGAGCTCTAGTTGGCCAGGCACCGTGATATATGAAAAGCCGCTGTCATTAAAGCTGTTTTTGTAAAAATCTAATGGTGCTGTTGACAAGTTTGAAGCCATGTGTACTTTCCAAGTACCATTTAGGCTCTGCTTTAAACTGGTTTTTTCTTTAGCAAGTTCTGTTGGATTTTTGTAAAATTCAAAATCCGCATGGGCTGGCATACGATTAACCTCAAAAACCTGAGGATCGCTTAGCCAATCTAAATTGGGGGTTTGTGTTCTTGTACTCATAATGCCTACACTTTCCTAATGCTTTATCAAAAAAGACAGGAAAAGTTTCCTGCCTTAATAGCTAGTAAAAATTAATTGTTTGTCTTTTCTGTTTCAGGCCAAACCTTGTCATAGTCCACACCAATGATTTCTTTGGTGGTGCGTTTAACTTCTTCGGTTGCATCTGCTTTAGAGCCACCAGCCCGAAGTCGTGCAATTTCATTGATAATAATTGTATGACTTTGCTTATTTAGCTTGTAACCAAATGAAATAAGCAATGCAAGGAGAATTAAAGCACCTGAACCAAATAGAATGACATTTAGTATTGCATTTTGCGTTGCAACAGGCTGGGTAGCTGCATTCTTAACAAATCCGTTGTTGTCAAGATACATACCAATAAAAATACCAGATAGGCCAGAAGTAAGACCACGTACGAAGCTGATGACTGCCTGGAAAGTACCAGCCTTATTCTCACCATTAAGTAATTCACCTAAGTCGGGCATAAATGGGAACATGTTCCAAGGTAGGAACCAGTCAATAGCTCTTGAAATGATGAAGAGCATCATCATAATGAATAACAATACAAAGGCATTTTTAGGTTGTAATTTACCCAAAGTATAGAGAACAATAAATGTAATCAAATCTATTCCTAAAGTGATGCCGTAAATCTTGCGTGGCCCGAATTTCACAACAGCCCAGCCACCAAGCAAAGTACCAATAAAGCCAAAGCCGGCAAAAGACATAATGTAACCAGCCGTTGTGGCTGTGCCATGTAGACAGAAGACAACATAATATGTCCAGACCATACTCATTACGTCAAAACCAGTAAATGATAACAGGTAAATCAAGATTTGTTGAGTGTAGGATTTAACCCGAAAGACACGAATGTAGTCTAACAACTGCCGGCCAAGAATTTTCCAGAACGAACCTCTAGGTTTATTTTCACTGGATGATCCATTTTTTTCTGCTTCTCTTTCAGCAACGCTTTCAACCTGATTAACCGGCATTTCCCAGGTGTTAAAGGCAGTAAGCCAAAGTCCGAATAGGTATACAACACCAAAGAAAACAGCATTGAGAGTCAGTGCCATAGCACTGTGCTGACCGAACACTTTAAACAATTGCGCAGGGATGAAATTTGCAAAGAAGTTAGAAAATGCAGCAAACACTAATCTTGTTGTAGAAAGCAGCGTCCGCTCGTTAAAATCAGTCGTCATTTCATTTGGTAAAGTTGAATATGGCACAGTGATCATTTGCTGAATTAACAAGAATGCTAAGTAAACAAAGAAGTAGTACCAATAGCTCAAGCCACCAAACCATAAACAAATATAAGAAAGAATAAATGGAGAACCAAAAATCAGAAAGAAGTGGCGTCTGCCAAAAATCTTGCCCAGTTTAGTGTGGTAAAAATTATCAGTAATTCCACCTGCTACTAAGCCAAAAACAGCAGTTACCCAGCTGCCAATTGCTATAATAGAGGCTCCTTGTGTAGCCGATAAATTACAGAATGACGTAAAGAAGAACAGCATCCACGCCGATTGAACGGCTTGTGCGCCACCACTACTAAAATCTGTTAATCCATAACATATGGCTGTCCAAAGAGTGATTTTTCGCTTTGTATAAATTCGTTTTGAAAGTTTATTCATTTTTAAATAAGTGCTCCTAAATCTAGTAAGAATCAATAAGTGATTCAACATTTAGGAAGCGGTTCCGATATGTATTGTAAACATAAATGCTATAAAAAACCAGTTTTTTTAAAAAATATATTTGTTAAAAGACACGTAAGAATTTATAAGCAACAATGGCTATATCAAACAATAAAAAATTTGAAAGAGTGGTCTAAAACATACATGTTAAAAATAAGTTATTGCTTGGGTTAGAAGCTATTATTTTTTGTCATATTGGTATAGTCCAAAACAACAAATGTTAAGTTGTTTTATAAAAATTACTGTGGTAAATTTTTAAACGTGGGAGCGGTTCCATCGATCTTGCTAATAAAGTTAGGAGAAGTATTAATGGATTCTAAGGAATATACAGTTTCAAAAAACGAATCTTTAACGGATTTTTTGTTATCGTCAATCAATTATGAACGCCAAACAACGGTTTCGCCACGGAAGTTTCGTGAGGGTCTTCGCCCGAGTCCATATGAATACGAAATGAAGGGTATTGATAATGAGTATCCAGGTCGAGCATATTTTTTAACTCACAAAGTAATTGATAATCAAAAATTAGACCAAACTATTGACTATACTAAAGTATATTCTGGCTTTGAAGATGATTTTGTTACTTTATCTACTGACGTACCAGTGCCAACTATTCTCAGATGCTGGGCTAAAACTTATATAGATATGGATGAGTCGAAAGAAATTACTTTCCAAATCTCAACTCCAGGCGGAATGAAAATCTGGGTTAACGACCGTTTAGAGGCAACTTATAAAAACTATACGAGAAATACTACCAAGGCTAAAAATATTGAATTGTCTTTGGACAAGGGTAGCAATGAAATCGTTGTTTATTTTGATGATCTAGCAGAAAGAGATGCAGACTTCATCTTCTCGATGATCAATTTAAGCAATGAAACTTTGCGTGGTCATATTCCTGTAAAAGACGCTGCAGATATTGCAAATGCTCAGGATGCATTGGCGTCAATTTGCTTTTTGAAGGACTACTATGACAAGGACGACATTAAGTTTTTTGTTGATTCACCAATAAATACCACTTTGAGAATCCGGTTTAATCCGCCGGCAGAAGACCCATATGGCGATATGCAAAGTGGCAATATTACTGAATTTAAGCAAGGGGATCGTAAAGTAGAAATCACCAAGGGTGCTCATGATTACATTATGGGCAATACTTATGACTTCCAGTTTGCATCACTTACCAATGTCGAATTCGGCATTAAATTGTCAGATAATTCTTGGGTTACTAGAGTTATTAGGCTAACTGTCTACAATACGCAAAACTATGAGAATGTAATAACCGGCAGAACGCTTGAAGAACGTAAAAAACAAGCACTTGAATATTATGCTAAACAAAATCTTGATGATGTTAATATTGCCATGGTTAAGATGTACTTAGGCAAGCCGCTCACTTACACAAAGGGTCACAAGCTGCCTTTTGAGCTGGAAAGCGCGCTCAATCTGGTTAATAATCATGGGGACTGTTCGGACTTTATTTTGGCACCGTTGCTTAGCTTCTTGATCAAGTATCCTGATAGAGTACCAGATTCAATTAAGGAAACGCTAAGAAAAACATGCTTGGAATTTAGATATTGGATTGATGAACCCGGTAATGACGTGATGTGGTACTTTAGTGAAAATCATGCACTGCTCTTTCATATTGCACGCTACTTTGCTGGATATCTATACCAAAATGAAGAATTTAGCGTAAGCAAGCATAGTGGACAAGAGCAGTATCAACTAGGTAAAAAGCAAATTGAGGACTGGTTTGATGAGTTTTTCAAGTATGGGTTGGCGGAATGGAATTCTTTAACCTATATGCCGATTGACCTCATTGGTTTCTTTAGTTTATACAATGCCGCACCAGATAAAAGCATTAAGGCGCTCGCTAAGAAGGGGTTGGATTTTTGCTTCCAAATTATTGCCATCAATTCATTTGGCAAAAATTACGCCTCAACTTATGGCCGGGTTTATGAACACAATTTGAAAAATATTTCTTTAAGTGAGATTGCCAGTCTATCAAAGGTAGCCTTTGATATCGGCTGCTTTAATGATGCTTTGCGGGATGCTGCACCATTTGCGCTTTCAGACTACGTTCCGAACGAAAAACTGCGTAAATTATTTGTGCCATCGAAGCCAATGAAATTTGAATATGTTCAAGGAATCAACCATGCTCATTCATATATTTACAAGACGCCAGAATATGCAATGGCAAGTGTAATTAACTATCAGGTTGACGAGCACGGGGTTCAGCAACATAATATGAATGTGGCGTTAAAGGGTATGATTAATAACATTTGGATAACTAATCCAGGTGAGCATAAATACAGTGGGGATCATAAACCTAGCTATTGGGCAGGAAATAATAGGGAACCACAAATTAATCAATACGATAACTATATGTTCATGACTTATCGATTGACCAAAGAAGATTTTCCGTTTATTCATATGTATTATCCATTTTGGGAATTCGATGAGGATTTAGTTGGTAAAAATTGGGTAGCATTTCGCAAGGGCAATTCTGCTTGTTTCATTCATTTTTCTAATCCGATTAAATTGACTAAATTTGGTCCAGAAACTAACAGAGAATTTATTAGTGATGGCACAAAGCACTCTGTGTTTATTACCTGCTTTACTGTAGATGGTAAACTTCCTTCAGAAGACGAATTGCTTAAGCGCTATCAAGTAGATGATGTTAAGCATACGGTTAAGACAAATGAGCACTTGTTTAAAGTTGAGCCAAAAAAACTATTGGTTGATGATCAAGAAGTAGCAACTGATAATGTCAAGTACCTAAAAATTGGTGACTTTGTAGAATGATGAGTGGAAGGCAACTATGGAAAATGTTGTAATTGGTATAGATTTTGGCGGGACTACTATTAAGTTTGGAATGGTTACTAAAAGTGGTCAAATCAGAAGCAAATGGTCCATTATGACACCTTCTACAACAGATCCAATGGATACGATGAAAATCATTGTTCGTGAAATTCGTCAGCATGTGGCTAATAATAACCGACTTCTAGGAGTTGGATTAGGCATCCCCGGTTCTGTACGGCTAAATACGCGGCAGATATATGACTGTAATAATTTAGGCTGGAATGATAATGTTGACATTATTACGCCACTTGCCAATAGTTTGAATGTACCAGTAGCAGTTGAAAATGATGCTAATGCTGCAGCAATTGGGGAACAATGGCAGGGATCTGGCACCGCCAAAAATTTGTTATACGTCACGCTAGGTACCGGTGTAGGAGCAGGTATTGTGATAAACAATCAGCTAATCCACGGTGGAACTGGAGCTGCTGGAGAATTAGGACATGTTATTGTCAATTCCAAGGGCCCTGAATGTACTTGTGGGAATAAAGGCTGCCTAGAAGTATTTTCTTCTGCTACGGGAGTAGTGCGGCTCTACCAAGAGGAGATCAATGACGATAACACAGCTATTACAGCAAAAGACGTATTTGATTTGGCTAAACAAGACTGTATACCAGCAAATAATGTGATTAATCAGGCTTGCGATTATTTAGGCTTAGCTATAGCAAATGTAGTCAATGTTTTAAATCTTGAAGAGGTAATTATCGGTGGCGGTGTTTCCAATGCTGGCGAATTTCTCAGGGCAAAAGTTGAACAAGCGATGAATAAATATATTTATTCTAGCAATCAAAACTTTACTGAAGTTAAGTTGGCAGCTCTTGGCAATGATGCTGGTATTTTAGGTGTAGCAAAATTGGTCTTGAAAAGTAGAGCAATTAGTTAATTACTAAAGTGCTATCTTGATTTAAAATTTATAAATATTGTTTGATCTGATTTTAAAGGGTAGATAGAGGTGGAACTTTATCTCCCCTTTTTATTTAGGCAGGTGAATTAAGGTGAAAACGCATTTGAGCTTAAAATTAAGAGGTGCTTCTTCTAAGGAAGCTGAAATTGGTAATGGAGTGATAAAAATCTCATTTGATGATGAGGGGAAGGTTAGCCATCTAAGGTATGAAGGCAGCGAACTGCTTGCAAACTTAACTGGGGAACCAGATGATCCTGATAAATATAATAGTTTCTACTGTGACTATCATATAGGTGCTAAGGCAATTAGACTGCATCCTACCTCGCTCAAAATAATTGAACAATCTGAAGAGCGTATTCACCTTGCATATATTGATGATACCGGACAATTAGGCTTAGAATATCATGTTATTGTAAAAGATAGCGATGCTGGAATTTATTTTTACGTTAAAGCTTGGAGCAACAGCAAAACAAGTTTTCATATTAACGAGTTACGCACGGTTTATCGCTTAAATAGTTCTTTATTTCCCATTGCTTACAATGGTGTAAGAATGGGCGTGCAACCGACTTCTTCGCTCATGTTGCAAGGTGAGAAATTGCAGGATGAAACTTTTTTGATGAAATATGGATCCCTATATGATAGTAGTGTGGTTTATTCAAAATATGATTATGCGGGCTATTTCAAGGATACAGATTTTTGGGGTCAATATAGTCCGAGGCTAGGTTTTTGGGTTATTGTGCCTGATAAAAGTGCTTATGGATGTGGTCCATTAAATCAGGACTTGATGGTTCATTATGATGCTATTACTTTGAATTATCTAATCAGCGAGCATTTTGGCAAAGGTATAACTGAAGTAAAACCTGATTTTCAAAAAATGTATGGCCCTTGGTGTATTTATCTTAATCACGGAGATATCCAGGATGTGAAAAAACGGGCTGCTTTTGAAAAAAAGGCGTGGCCTTATGATTGGATTAGTGAACGAGAGTATCCTAACGAACTGTATACTGTTACCGGGAAGATTGTTTCTGAATATAATAAAAAGAATTGCACTGTGATTTTGACGAATACAAGCATTGAGCGCATTCCAATTGATCATCAAAAGTCCAATTTTGTATATTATGCAGATACCGATAATGAAGGAAAATTCAGGTTAACTAATATTCGACCTGATAAATATTTCTTATATGCTTATGAAAATTTTTCTGATGATTTAGAAGTTCGCTTACTAAAAGAAATAATAATTAATAATAATGCAAACTTAAATACTTTCAGGATTGAGCGCAAAACAGAGACAATCTGGCAAATTGGCTTGTGCACACATACCACAGCTGGTATGAAATTCAGCGATCAACTTAGAAATTATTGCTGGAAAGATTTGGTGCCGTCAAATTTGGATTATTATGTTAATCAGGCTAATGATTGGTATTATCTACAAAACGATTGTGGTGTATGGAAAGTTCATTTTAGCAAAGAAGATATACAGTTTGATGGACAAAATTACGAGCTACAAATTTCTCTTGCTGGAACGACCCAAAAAAACATGGAAAATAATGATGGGTGTGAAGCAAGCATTAAGCTGAATAATAATTTGATTTCAACACGTGTTTTTCCAAATGATAGAGCTGCTTATCGATCGGCTATGCAAAGTGGTAGTCATCATTTATGGAAGATTAGCATACCTGCTGATAAAATTTTGAATGATAACGTTGTAAGTATAACTACTAATGGCTATTTGATGTATGACACCATAATTTTGGTTAAAAAATTAGCAGCATTAAGGAGATAAATGATGAGTGAAAGCAAGAATGATACGCGCCATCTTTCAATGGGGGGTGAGGGAACAAAAATACCTTTATGGAGAAAGTTAGGCTTTTCAGCATTTCAACTATCTAATGTGATGATTACGTTGATCACTACTTGGCTAATGTATTACTATACAACATTTTTGAAAATACCAATTGTAATTGTTACCCTAATGTTTACAATTGCAAAAATTATTGGTGCGGCAATAACGCCAATTTATGGCTATGCCTCAGATCGGTTGTATCAAACAAAATTCGGCCGGAAACATGGACGAAGAAAATCAATGTTCTTGATAGGGATTCCGTTAAAAGCAATTACATATATTTTAATGTGGATTCCGGGAATGCCACGCCTGTTATATTTTGCCTTTTTCTTACTCTATTTTTTGGTGACGCCTATGCTATCGACGTCGCAGTTGACCCTAACCTCTGAAATGTCCGAGGACTCAGGTCAGAGGGCACAGCTAGTTGGATTTAACCAGGCAGGGGCAGCTACTTCTGGAATTTTCGCTTCTTTATTTATTGCCTGGATTTTCAAGCTTTGTGGTCAAGATAATGCCAATAGTTTTCTCATTGCAGCGGTTGTCTATGATGTTATTGGAACAATTATGTTGATTGTTTTTTATAATTCCGTTTATGAGCGACCGGTAGATGAATCAACTATTTTAGAAAATAATAAATTGAGTTTGTGGCGGCGCTTGATCAATATTTTTTGGAATTTTGTTAGTGCAATTAGAATCAGATCATATTGGACATATTTATTGATGTGGCAATGTGAAGAATTATTCCGGACTATTCGCGGTGATATTAATACTTACTTTATTATTTTTGTCCTGCTTCTAAGTCCTACTGAAGTGGCCGTTTCGACAAGCGCCGGCTATTTCTTTGGCATCATATTTTTGCTTTTCTTTATGTGGCTGCAGTCAAAAACGAATGGCATGGTTTCATATCGTGTTGGTGCGTGGGGAGCGATTATTGTCTTTATTGGTATCTTTATGTTGGCAGTTATTAAGCCTGCGCAATTGAATATGTGGTGGATAGCTGCTATGATAGCGCTGAATTTTGGCATTACTGGGGTTGTTAATTCATCGCAATATATATTTACTTTTTTGCCTGATGTGGATGAAATGGTTACCGCCAAAAGACGTGAAGGCGAGTACGCTGGGGTTAATACGACTATCGATACAATCTTAGATTCTCTGTTCACTTTGATTGTTGGTGTTATTTTGCAAGTCACTGGCTTCAAAGCAGGTGTTAAGGTACAGTCGCCTGCTACTATTAACGCTCTACTGATTTTATATTGTATAGTTCCAATTATTTTATTGCTTCTAGGGATTGTTTTTTCTTATATTTGCAAATTGAACGTAGAGAATCATAAAATCATCCTGCAAGAAATTAAACGCTTGCGGAATGGTGGCTCCAAAAAGAATGTTACGGAAAAAACGAAGGCTGTAGTTGAAAACTTAACTGGTATGCCTTACGAAAAATGCTGGGGCAATAATAATGTTATGGACATTGCTAAAAAGATAGAAGATGAATATTGACTATGAAAAGCTTCCTGCTTGATTTTCAACAAAACGATTTTTCGATTGAAGCAAGATACTATTTTTGGAGCTACCCAAAGCCTGCAATTGGCTGGGAAGGCGGTGTGTATCGTCCTAGAACAGCTTATATTGAAAAAGATTACATTGTTCAAAAAGATTTGCTTGGTTTGAAATTGATTAATAAATCATGGCATGAAGAGGGTGAAGCATTACATGGGGACAACAAAACGCGTGCACATAATGTTTATGCTGAAACGCTTCACCTGGTTTTAGATTTAGATATTGCAAATTATCGGCTTTCTTTGCTCCTCAGCAATGACAGTGAAGATGATAATCAGGTGGATATTATGGTTAACCAGATTAACGAGAAAACAGTTCTGGTTCCTGCTAATGGTCAGATACATGCACAACTGAATATTGCTCTATCGGTAAACACTTTTGACTTATCCATAATTAATCATGTTTGTTCGCCCAGCTTAAGTCAGAGCAGAGAGACACATTTATGGTTAAGCCGCTTAAATTTAGAAGAGCTGCCATTAAAAAAGAAAACAGACAAATTAGGAATTTATATAGCTTCTGATTCAACTGCACAGACCTATTCCGGAGAAGAAGCTCCCCAATCAGGGTGGGGAGCCGAGCTATATCATCAAGTGAAAGGTGGTTTTGCAGAACTTAGGCAATCTTCCTTTTACCCCCAATCCGTTCGCTATGACTGTGAAAAGGCCTTTATTGATAATCGTTCAATTGGAGCTAGGTCTTCTAAAACTTTTATTTATGAAGGCAGACTAGAAGCAATTTTACAAGATATTAGGCCGGGGGATTATTTGCTCGTTCAGTTCGGCGATAATGACGCTACATCCTATCGACCTGACCGGTACGTTGCACCAATTAACTTTGCTAAGTACTTGCAACAATATATTGATGGTGCTACAGCAAGAGGAGCTAAGCCTGTATTGGTTTCGCCACCTGCTCAGTTTAAGTATGATAAAGATAAGCTCAAATTTAAACTCTGTTTTAAAGAATACCGAAAGGTGATGCAAACAATAAGTAAGCAGCAGCAGATACCTTTTATTGACCTGGGTAAAGAATCAACTGAGCTGTTAAATGAATTGGGATTTAATGGTGCGCACGCTCTTTATTTACAAGTTAAAAAAGCTGATTTTCCGAATTTGGATAATGATAAATATGATACAACTCATTTTAGTGATTATGGTGCCTTTATTCTTGGCAAAATCATAGCTAAACAACTATACCAATTAATAGGATCGTCGTATTTTACTGACCGGGAATTTAACCAAGATTTTAGACCATTAGTGGATCACCGGCATAATTTGATTCGTCTAAGTTGGCCAAGGGTCAAAGAGGCCGATTTTTATATTATTGAATCTTGTGATGAAGAAAGGCAGTATCTGGCAACAAGCGTTAATCCCAATGTTTCTTTCGAAAAAAATGGGCATAAAAAATTCGTGATTATTCCATACCATGATAATAAGCCACTGCCTGATAAAGCGATTATTAAGCTGCAATAGCGATTGATATGAATATTTGTTTGATTTATTAATAAAGAAGGTTTTGCACATGAAAACGCAAATACATAAATATGGTATTTTAGGAAATAAAGCTCTGTATGAAATAATCTTGATTAATGATAATGGTGTTAGGGTGAAGCTTCTTAACTACGGTGCTACCTTGGAAAAATTTGAGTTACCAACTGCTAATAGTCGAGAAAATATCATTATGTCCCTTGCTCGGCCGGAAGATTATGCCAAGGAGAGGAATTATTTAGGCGCTACGATTGGTAGAGTAGCTGGTCGAATAAAAGACGGAAAATGGGAATGTGGAAATAAAACTGTACAATTTCCACTAAATGATAATGAAAATTCTCTTCATGGGGGTGGCCCAATAGGACTTGACAACAGACCCTGGAATTTTGAAATAAAAAGAGATCGTAGCAGCGCTAGTGTGTGCTTTACGCTGCTTGATCCTGATGGGATGAATAATTATCCGGGGAATATGAAAATTTCTACTACTTACTCTTTAGACAACGACAATAACTTGCAGTGCAATATCACGGCTTATACCGATAAAATCACTTTGTTTAACCCCACTAACCACACTTATTTTAGGCTTGATGGTCCTAGCGAGAATGTTGAAGATTTAAGTTTACAAATTAATGCTGATTACTATGCTTCACTTGATAATGAAACCATTCCTACTGGTATTAAAAAAGTAGATGGCAGCATTTTTGATTTTCGCCGCTTTCAGCGATTAGGGGATGTGATTACTGGTAAAGGTGAGAAACAAATTGCAGTACGCAATGGGTTAGATCATCCATTCATACTAAACGGATGCAATCCTGCAGCAATTTTATTGTCAAACAAGACTAAAAGAAAGCTAACGATGACTACAGATGCGCAGGCTGTGGTTGTTTATACAGCAAATGATTTTGACCACCGTGGCGTTGCACGGGACTTAGGACAGCATGATGGCGTGACACTTGAAGCGCAATCTGTTCCTCAAGCGGGACATGATTTGGATGCGATTGTTCTAATGCCAGGCGAAAAATTTTCTCGAAATATTAATTGGAAAATTGAATATTAATTTTGGGAATAAAGCATCTTTAGATTTATAAAACGATATCAATTCAATAAAGCCATATTCCGATTCTAAGTCTGAATACGGCTTTTTTGCTGGCAATGAGCGAAGCCGTTGCGATTAATCTTTATTTCAGCAATTTAATGATTTGCTGCTGGGCTCGGCTTGCTTCTGGAGTGGGATAGACCGGGTAGACGTGGTTTAAATTATGGCCCACATGGAGCGTAACGGGGACAGCATTATGCTGCAATTTGCGGGTTAATTGTAGTTCATCGGGATAAAAGATTTCGCGCGTTCCTGTAAATATAGTTGTTTTAGGCAGGCCTGCCATTTTGCCATTTATTGGCGACAAGCGGTAATTGTGAGGAGATAACCTGCCTGCTCAGTATCGGCCATCAACCTTTAAGACAGGTATTTTTAGCATCGGGTCCGTTTTTTGGTACTTTTGTTCCGCTGGATTCGACTGGGTAATGTCAACCCACGGCGACAGGAGGATTAGCTGCTGGGGCAGCTTGATTTTCTTGTGCATGAAGTCTTGGGCTAGTCCCAAGGCAAAGCCTCCACCTGCACTGTCCCCTGCTAAAGCAATTTCTTTATTAGGGCAACGCTTAACCATCGTTTGATAGACGGCATCAATGGCCGCATACCCTTGTTTCCAGGTGGCATAGGGAGCAAGACGGTAGATTGGTACCCAGATCTGACTGTTGCTAGCAGCGGCAACCTTACCTAGCATTTTCCAGTGAAAAGCAGAAATCTGGTTGACGTAGGCCCCGCCGTGCAAGTAAAGCATTGCCTTTTTACCTGTAGCCTGGGGATTAATTCGGTAGACTGGAATTCCCGCCACTGTAATTTTGCTAATCTTTGTCTGCGGTTTCCAATTACTAGGCAATGCATATGGCGGTTCATGTTTTTGACTTAGCTTTTGCAGGCGCGTGTCTTCTTGCTGTGCTGATTGGCTGGGTAGGGCAACGCGTAAAACTAATTCAGAGACTGTTGCCATCAAGGAGCGTTGATAATATAAGCGTGAAACACCAAATAAAATTATGAATGCGGCTGATATTATGCTGATAATCGTTATAAGAGTGCGTTTGAATACTTTCTTTAGTGTTTTCATATTTCCTCCAGTTAGATTTTCTTGTTAATAAATTGGATTTAGCATTTATCAAAAACCATGTTGGCACGCGGAACATTGACTTTTAATAGACGCTAGAAATCTTGGGGAACCCAAAATAAGCATAAAACTATCCCATTAATTTTGGGCTTGAATTTTTATTGGTGTCAGGCATCGTTTAAAGATTTCATCAATCGCTGCCGCAATGATTTGTCGACCTAGGTCCAATTTATTCTACGACGAATACCTTAACGCGTTCCCGCATGATAATAATAGTTCTTGAACTGATAACGGCTTGCGTTTTTAATAAATAATTTTAGTCTAATTAGTTTGCGATATAAACCCACAATTTACTTGCTGCATTAGGTCTTGCTTTTTGGAAATTTTCCGGTAAAATATGAAACAAACTACATGAAGTATGCTTCATATTGAGGGGAAGGTGGAATCATCAAAAACCTGGTTAAAGAGAAGAGAAGAGAACGGGGCATGACGCAGCGCGATTTGGCCGAAAAAACGGGCGTGACCGAGCGCACCATCATCTCGGTTGAACGGGGCAAGTACAAGCCATCAATCGTTTTGGCCTACAAACTAGCGCAGGTTTTTGCTACCGATATCGAAACCCTATTTTGTTTAAAGGAGTATGTGGAAAATGACGAAGAATAAGAAGAGAAAACTGCGATACTACGCCGAGACCGTGTTTTTTATGCTCTGCACCGCCGGCCAGTTGTTCCTGCTGAGCCAGCACATGCTCAGGCATCTTGCCTGGCCATATATCGTAAAAGACCTCGTCTGGCTCGTCCTGAGCGTCGTGTTCACGCTGGGCACTTACTTTGCGGCCAAGGACGTGGGCACGAGCGAAGACCTTGATGCCGATGAGCGGAACAAGTACCTCAGCATGAAGACCGAGCAGCAATTGTTTAAGATTACGGATACGATGCTTTTTGTTCTGGGTTATGGCTTCCTGGCGGGGGGCGTTATCTTGTTCCAAAAAAGCACTACCTGTTACACGGCATTCGTTTTGATTGCAATTGCTGTAGTGTTGATAGCACTATGGAATTTGTTAATTGTAATTGAATTGGTCTTGTACTTTGTTAACGACTACCGCAATTAAAAAGTAGTAGACCAAAATAAGTTTCTGCTGTAATTTTCATTTCAAGGAGGTGTCTGAATGAAACTTGCCTTTACGCCGGCGACCGCGAGACGTGTGGCTGGCAGCCTTAATGAACTGGCCGCCTTTCTAGGCGTGCGCGATGTCTTGCGCCTCACGCCGGAGGAAATTCGCCGGGCAACAGGCCAGGAAAAATTAGACGGTCTAATTCTTTTTGGCGGCAGCATTCTGGCCGGTGCGGTCTTGCTGCACGAAGCCAAGCAGGCGGGGGTGGCCGACCACTACATGATTGCCGGCGGCCGCGGCCACACAACGGCCAAGCTGCAGGAACAATTGGCACGGCAGGCGCATTTGACTTTCGCGGGTGAACCGAGCGAGGCCGAGATGCTGGCGCAATTCTTAGACGCAAAATATGGTGACGGGGACTTTGTGCTTGAGACCAAGTCGACCAATTGCGGCAACAATGTGACTAGCAGCCTGGCGCTCTTTGACCAGCGCGGCATTGCGGTGAAGACGCTCGGCATCATCCAGGATGCAAGCATGCAAAGGCGGATGGCAGCCGGTTTTGCCAAAGTGAAACCGGACATCAGGCTGGTCAACTACGCGGCATATCGCACGAAGGTTGTTGCGCCTAACGGCCAGCTGTGTTTTGACTCAGCTCCTTTGGGCATGTGGTCGCTGGCCGACTACGTCACCCTGCTCATGGGCGAGATTCCGCGCCTGCACGACACGGCTAAAGGCTACGGCCCCCGGGGCGCCGGCTTCATTGCCCACGTCGACGTGCCGCCGCGCGTTCTTAACGCCCATCGTTATCTGGCCGAACAAGTCGGCATCAGCGAGCGCAGGGCCAATGGGGCCTACCGCGAGCAGCTGCCGGATGACTAAATTTAGTGGCACATTGTGGTAAAATATAGTGAAATTAACTGCTTTAATATTATGTTACGACTTGTTAAATTAGAGGGCCAATATGAAAAACAAGAAATGGAAAATAGTAAATACAATTTTAGGAATCATTTTCCTGTTAATGGCTGCCATAATCTGGTTTAGAAAGTACGATGGGGCGGGTGTTGCCAATACGCTGGGCAATAGGACTGTTTCGCTGGTGGTTTTGGGCGCGTTTATTCTCTTTGTTTTATTTATTGAGGTTGTCGTTTACTTGATTATGAAAAAAAGCAGATGACTTTAAAAAGTAATCAATTGAAAGGCTGATTTTAGTTGCGGGTAAGATTCATGAAAAAAATATTTTTAACGTCATATTTTGCGGGAACCATTCCGCAATTTAAGCAGTTTAGCGCAGAAAACCAAATTACTGCTAAAGAAGTAACGTTTATTACGACTGCCGGCAACGTCGAAGATTATACGGGTTACATCGATGAGGGTCGGCAGGCCCTAATAGATTTAGGCTATCGGGTAAACGACTTGGATATTACGCGCGAATCATTGACTAGTGTTGTCAAAAAGCTTTCCGCAGCCGAACTTTTATTTATTACGGGTGGCAACACTTTTTATCTCTTGCAGGAACTGAAGCGGAAAGACCTATTACCTTTGATTAGTGCGCGGATTGCTGCGGGCATGCCCTACGTGGGTGAGTCCGCTGGTGCAATAGTTATGGCCCCCAGTATTGAATATAATAAAATTATGGATGACTCCGCGGTTGCCCCGGAATTAACTGATTATAGCGGCTTTAGACTGACAGACTTTTATACTTTGCCCCACCTTAATGAGGAGCCTTTCAAAGAGACAGCTAAAGCAACCTTAGAGGCTTACCAGAATCAGCTAAAGATAGTAGTGCTTAACAACAGTCAGGCAATTATTGTTAATAATGAAGACTACCGCATTGTATAGGGAAGAGAATGAGTAAGAGCGTGCCAACGTGCACGCTTTTTTGGTGCTTTTAGCTAAAAGCACTTGACTTAGAGTTAACTCTAAAGAATATGATTAGTGCAAACCATGCGGCAAGTTGAGGCAGGTGAGTTATGGAAAAGCAGTATAAAATTAGTGAATTTGCCCGGTTGGTGGGACTTTCCCCCTATACGCTCAGGTATTATGAAAATGAGCAATTAATCATTCCGCAGCGCCGTCCTAACGGGCAACGCTACTATACCGAACACGATATCCAGTGGGTGGGCTTTCTGCTGCACCTCAAGGGCTGTGGCATGAGCATGAATGAAATCAAGGAATACGTTGCCCTGCGCAGCTGCGGCGATAAGACGATTGCCCAGCGCCAGGCCCTGCTGCAGAAGGTCAGGGCCAACAGCCTATCCAAGATTCAGGAAATGCAGATGCATTTAAGGGTTTTAACCCATAAGATCGACTGGTATGAAGGCAAGCTGCACGATTGTAATGAAGGCAGTTTTGCCAAGTATTTGCAACAATTTGAGGAGGAAGACAAAAATGAAAAATGAAGAAGTGAAAAACGGGGTGATTTTTCCCCTGGGCGAGGAAAATGTCGCTTATGCCGAAGACTTTATCGGCAAAAGCTACTTGGCCAACCTAGTTAATGATCCCAAGCTCAATGTCGGTGTTGGCAACGTTACCTTTGAACCCGGCTGTCGCAACAACTGGCACCAGCACCATGATGGCTTTCAGATTCTGCTGGTTACTGGCGGCGAAGGCTGGTACCAAGAATGGGGCCAGCCCGCCCGTCTGCTGCATCCGGGAGACGTGGTGGTTGTGCACAATGATGTCAAGCACTGGCATGGTGCAGCCAAGGATAGCTGGTTTGCGCACCTGGCCATTACCGCCGGGACCCCCGTGTGGCTGGAAGCAGTGACAGATGAGGAATATGAACAAGTCAATCAAGGAGAATAATATGAAAAAACAAACAGCAGGTCGCGACAACCTGGGTGCTTTTGCCCCTAAATTTGCCGAATTGAATGATGATGTCTTGTTTGGCGAGGTTTGGTCTCGTGAGGACAAACTGTCAGCCCGTGACCGCAGCTTAATCACCGTTGCCAGCCTGCTGACGCAGGGCGTGCCGCAGCTTGAGACCCACATGAGGATTGCCAAGACCAATGGCGTTACCAGGGAAGAAATGGTGGAACTAATTACCCACCTGGCCTTTTATGCAGGTTGGCCTAAGGCCTGGTCGGCGATGAATTATGCCAAGGAAATTTACGGTGAATAGTGTAAAAATAAAGGTTAATATAAAGGAGAAAAATAATGCAGCGCAGCAAGGTTATTGTCCACATGTACGTTTCAATTGATGGCAAGATCGATGGACCCTATGGCAGCGGTGTTTCCAGTACATATTATTCAGACGAGCTGTTTAACCTGAGCAATGCCGATGGGAACGGTCGCAACACCATTCAGATGTATGCAGCATCAGGCCATCCGGATCTGAGCAAGTATCCGACGGCGGGGATCACCTATGAAGACTGGCTTCCTGACATTAAGTCGGCAACCTGGTCGGTTTCCTTTGATCGCAAGGGCAAGTGTAATTGGACCAAGAATTACTTTGAGTATAACGGGCACAGGATGCATGCGCTCGAAGTTGTCACTAAGCAGGCGACCAAAGAATATTTGGCCTTTTTACGGTCAATGGATATTCCCTATATTGTTAGCGGTGAAGAAGACTTTGACCTAAGCGCGGTGCTGATCAAGCTGAAGCAGCACTTTGCCATTGATACCTTGGCTGTGTGCGGCGGCGCTGTTATTGACGGTGTTTTCTTGAAAAATCACCTGGTTGACGAAATTTCTCTGGTAATCGCACCGCATGTTAGTGGGGATGCCAATGAAAAGGCCGCCTTTGACACCCTGGGCCAATACGTTGATGACACATTTGCCATCAAGGAGGTCAAGCAGCTGGCCGATGGCGGGGTACACTTGATATTTAAAAAGCAATAGGCCAAAAAAGGCTTGCTAGTCATCATTATGATGGCGGGCTGCGTGAGGAGATAAAAATGATTATTGATACCGAAAAACTGCAAAAGCGCGTCATCGCCAACAAGGTGAAGCACAATTTCAGCACCGGTGACGTGAAGTTTGAATTGCTGCGGCTGTACGGCGAGGTCAACGAGCTCTTCGAGGCCTGGACCAAGCGCGACCAGGCCAACATCGACGAGGAGCTGGCGGACGTCGCCATTTTCCTGCTTTGCATCGCCGAGATGCTGGGTAGCGACCTGGGCGAGGACATTACTGCCAAGATGAAGGTCAATGAGGCGCGCATCTACAAGGACGGTAAGAAGACGTTAAAGGGCGAGTGACCAATACCGCCTGCACCGCCAAACCCGATAACAATAACATCATATTCTGCTTGCCAGTTAAAATCTGGAATTTGTGTAGTTAACATTTTTAAATCCTTTATTAAAGTAAAAAAGCATCTCTGAAAAGAGATCCTTTTTTAATTGAATAAAATTATTCCAGTCCTAGAATTGACCTGACCGCTCTGCGTCCTTGGTGAACGATGCCGCCGATTGCGGTACCCGAACCCGGATAATAGGAACCCAGCCACCCGCCAGCGTTGAGGCCTGCGGCGTATAGACCCGTAATCGGCTGGTTGTAGACGTCGAGCACGTTGCAATTCTTATTGATTTTGAGTCCGCCCAGAGCGCCCAGGTTGCCCGGCGTGTTGCGGTAGGCGTAGTAGGGGCCGGTGAACGGCTCAATGCCATTGCTGCGTCCGTATTCAGGGTCCCTACCCGTGGCCGCATTTTGGTTCCACGTTGCAACGCTTTTAACTAGGTTTTCAGCCGGTACGTTGATCTTTTTAGCCAGCTCCTCAATTGTGGCTGCTTCGATAACAAGACCGCTCTTAACGTCGCTAGCCAGTGTTTCTGCATTCCACGGACTAGTTTTGCCTGTAATCGAACTTTGGCCAAAAATCTGGTAGGTCGGCTTGTCCAGCTGCTTTTCCTGGTTGAAGATAGCCCTGAATTCATAGGCGTAGGTGGCGTCTTCGTTGACGAAGCGGAGGCCGTTGCCGTTAACGAAGATTGACGGGATAGTTGGTACGCGGTCATCGGTGCCGTTGCCCGTGCGGGCGTCAAAGTCGATGGTGCCGCCGAAACCGGTAACGGCTGCGCCAATGGCCATGCCCATGACAATACCATCGCCGCGGTCGGTCGCAACAGACCAGCAGCGGTGCGCCTTCACGTCCTCATAGTGCTGCGGGCTTAAGTCTTTGGCCAATTCGATATTTTGATCAATCGAAGCAGCAGCCAAAACGACGCCCTGACGTGCGCGCAGGTACTTCACTTGCCGGTCCCGGCCCTCGGTCACAACACCGACAACCTTGCGCTGATTTGGATCACCGCTTGTGATTAAGCCAATTGCTGCCGTGTTGTAGGTGATTTGGGCGCCGCGCTTCAATGCGTAGTTGAGCATATGCTGGGTGAGAATAATGCCGTTGCCACTGGCTCCACCACCTTCATAGACGTGAATGCGATCTGTAAAGTTCTTTTGGGCATAAGGAATCTCGGTGTGACCATAAACGTTGTTCCACTTGATACCCATCTTGCCCAGCCAGTCAATGTTTTGGGGTGAATTTTGGGTGAAATCATGAATTAAGTCTTCATAAACGCGGCCCTCGCCGGCCTTCATGTACTCGGCCTCATGGTTTTGGGGTGTATCATCCTGGTACTTGGTGGCTTCTTTTTGCAATTTGGTTCCGGCTGCTTGAATAACGCCGCCGGAGTAATTGGTCGTGCCGCCGGCAATGCCCTGCTTTTCAATGACCATGACGGAAGCATTATTCTCGGCGGCAGTGGCAGCAGCTGCCAGACCGGCGCCGCCAGCACCAACGACGATGACGTCATATTCACCGTCGTATTCGGGGATGTCGTCTTCAGTAATGATTTCCTTTAATAGCGGAAAGTTTGCGGGAGCGGGAATGCCGTTGTCTTCCGTGTGGGCACCGGCCTGGGAAGCACCGGTCAGTGCGTCCGCATTTGACTTAAGCACCGCCGCTTTTGACTGGCTGGCAGCCCTGATGGCAGCCAGTCTCAGTGCTCCAGTTGAAATTGACGCACCCGAGACGGCGTCGACCTCGACGGATTGTTCCTGATTGGCCCGGGCAAGCCACTGCTTGACGCCGGCGGCGCCAACTGTATCTGGGGATACGTTTTCAGCTGCAACGTTGACAATGGCACCTGTTTCTTCATTAACATTCACAACAGCGGTCAGTACGCCGTGGAAGCCTTTTTCTTCTGCACGATATTTAGTCATGATTTTACCTCCGTTTATCTGCTTGTACTTTCCATTCCGTTATCCATGCGTATCGCGCCACCATTAATGTGATTTGCTTGTTCAGAAGCCAGAAACACTGCCACGTCGGCAACTTCAGTCGGCGTAGCGTAACGGTTATCAAGATAACCGACCGCATATTTTTTGTACGCTTCCTCGTGAGTGAGATCAGGGAAAGCCATCTTTTCAATCCGCTTCATCATATCAGTATTGATTGCTCCCGGAGAGACTGCGTTAACGTTGATACCGTGCGGCCCCAGCTCCATGGCTACACTCTTAACCAGGCCGAGTGTGGCGTGCTTGGACGAACAGTAGTGGGACATTGCTGGTGCACCGACCATTGATCCGTCTGAGGCGATAACTACAATGTGACCGTGGTTCTGCTTGACCATCTGGGGTGCCGCGTACTTCATGCAGTACATGACTCCAAACACGTTAACCGCGTAAGTGTGCTCGAAGTTTGCGTAAGTTTGCTGCTCGATAGGTAGTGACTTACCCTCATCACCGGCGTTCGGTACCAAAACGTCCAGGCTCCCAAAATGACTGACCGTTTTTGCAATTAATCCTTTGACCTGTTCTTCTTTAGTTACATCAACAACCGAAGTCAGGAGGTAGTCCGAATCAACGTCAAGGGTCGGTACAAACTGGTCCAGCTTTTCTTGGCTAGTAGAAGAAATAGATAATTTGGCCCCTTCTTTTGCAAATTCCTTTACCAAAGCCTGGCCGACACCACCGGTTGCCCCGGTGATGACGACAACTTTGTCTTTTAAACCGAAATCCATCGTGTGTATCCTCTCTATGAAAATCTTATCTGAAATAACGCTTCCAGTAGATATTATAGATGGTGTATGTCTATAATAGAAATAGAAATCTTTGATATGTAATAAGGAAATACAATTATGGATATTAGTAAACTCAGGATTTTTGTTAATCTAGTCGAAACCACAAACTTCACCCGGACGGCGCAGAACCTTAACCTGACCCAGCCGAGCGTAAGTTATATTGTCAAGACAGTTGAAGACGAAGTTGGTCAGCAATTGTTCATCCGCAACAAGAGGCACGTGGTGCCGACTAAAAACGGCCTGATTTTCTATAACCAGGTTAAGCCGCTGATAAATAAATACTATTTGGCGCTCCAGAGCATCCGCGATAATGAGAAAAAGGATGCGGATATTATCACCATTGGCTGCACGGTTACGCCCTACAATACAGATATTCTTCCGCAATGGATAAAGAAGTTCAGCTTAATGCACACTAACGTCAAGTTTAACGTGACGATCTTAGACCATAACAAGTTGAAGCAATATCTGGAAAACGAAAACATTGACCTGTTTTTGACTAGTGAGGGTGATGCCTCAGACCTCAAGAACATAAAATTCTATCCGTTAGTTAAAGATGAATTTTTTGCGATTGTTCCCCAAAACAACCCCTTAGCTAATAAAGCAGAATTAGCGTTCGGCGATTTTTCAAATCAAAGCATGATATTCGTAGATAATGACTGGACGGGTGTCGAGATGGTTAACTTGCAAAATAAGATTATCAGTGTAAATGGCAATTTAAATATTACTTATACCAATGATATAATGAGCGCGTTTATTCTTGTGAATTCTTTGCAGGGTATCACAATGGGCCTGAATTTTATCTATGAGGAGCACAGAGAGGGGCTGGCGCACGTTCCAATAAAGGAAAGTCCTAGAATAGTCTATGGTGCGGTTATTAATAAAAACAATAACAGACAAATAGTTCAAAAATTTATTAGGTTTATCCAACAGGAACAAAAAAGTGTTCCAAACAATTAGTTTTTACTTCTAAACATTGTGGGAACACTTATGAATGTCTGTTGGTAAAGAATTTACAGTGCGGTTATTTTTGCTCGGACGCACCTGAGACCACATCGGCAGGATTGTTATTTTCGTCAGGTACCAGCTTTTGGCCAGTCTCCTTTAAGTACCACTTAATGGTCGGTAACAGGTCAACAATCCACTCTGTAACGCCAGCATAGTCACCGTTTTTGTCGCGCATGTCCTTGAAGTAGGCAACCATGTACTGGTCCTTGCTTGGCTTAACCAATTTGTAAGTTTTACCGGTTTTGGCATAGTCCATTATTTTTTGAACGTGCGGCATGGACGTTTTTTGGTGGACGTCGGTTAGGGTTTGGCCCAACTTTTCTGGCCAGCGCGGTGAAAGCAGCTTTTCCTTGGGAATCTCGTTGTTGCAGTACACGTAGCGATCGTCCTTGTCGATGGTGATGAATTCGAGCGGTAAGCAATTGAGCATTGCATCAAGCGTGTCGACGGTCATCAGACCCTGATCCAGCTCGACATAATCTGTGCCCTTGGCGGCGTTAACTTTTTGGGAAGTTTCAACAACCCAGGTACTGGTTGCTTCTTCAGTGTGTTTAACCATAAAAATCCTCCTTAATTAATATTTTGGTAAAATCGTTTACACCAAAAGTATATTTTATTTATACTTATAAGTGAAATTAATATCGGTTATTAATAATAGAAATTACTTATGAAGGAAAGTTATGGATATTAAGAAATTAGCGACGTTCATCAACTTGGTTGAGACGCGGAATTACACTAGGACGGCCAGGGCGATGCACGTGACGCAGCCGACCGTTACCCATGATATTAATGCAATTGAGGGTGAAATTGGAGTCAAGCTGTTCAACCGCAATAAGCGCTACGTCAACGTTACCAAGAACGGTCAGGCCTTTTACCAAAAGATCCGGCCGCTGCTTAACAATTACTATTCCGCCGTGCAGGATATTCAAGAAATTGACTTGCGGGAAAATTCGCAGATAACTCTGGGCTATTCTTACACGCTCTTCAATGACCACTATATTCCCATTTGGATTAAACAGTTTCAAAAGATTCACCCCAAGGTCAAATTTGTGGTTGTGGATTTGAACCGTAACGAACTAAAGCAGCATTTACTGTCCGCTGAGCTGGACGTTATGATTACCACGGGCAGCGAAGCTGCTGATCTAAGCGGAGTCAAGCAATATCTGGTTGAAACGGAGCCGTTTAAGGCCATTGTTCCCCGGGATAATCCGCTAAGCAAGCGTGCAACACTGGAGTTGACCGCTTTTCAGGGCGAAAAGATGCTCTTCTTGGACAATAACTGGGCCGCCGTCGACCTAATCAATCTGCAGAGCAAAATCATGCACCTGAATGATCAGATTGAGGTTGCTTATGCCAATGATCTTTCTTCTTTGAATATCTTGATTAAGAGCGGCCAGGGAATTGCCCTCGGACTCTACTGCATTTACGCTGAACTGGACAATGATTTGACTTATGTTCCGATAGATTGGGAACCGACGGTGGACCTGACGATTATTACCCCGGAGAACAACCACAAGAGGATAGCCCGCCAGTTC
The DNA here is from genome assembly GCF_059900845.1 of Lactobacillus sp. CA30L. Lineage (NCBI taxonomy): Bacteria > Bacillati > Bacillota > Bacilli > Lactobacillales > Lactobacillaceae > Lactobacillus > Lactobacillus sp. CA30L. The sequence continues at coordinate 40,307 of NZ_JBWXGB010000003.1, read as the reverse complement.
ATCAAGTTTGTGCAGGAATTCAAGTTTGAAGATTAAGAAATTAGCCCATGTCTTTTTCTAATTGGTCAAGTTGAACGATAGGCTCAGTGGATTAAATATTAAATGGCAAAGCAAAACCGGCGCTCATACAGAGTGCCGGTTTATTTGTAAAGATGAAATAAAACTGGTGGTTTTTAGTTCAAAAATTGCATGTTTACTGTAACAGTTTGATGGGCACTTTTATTACGGCCTTTTTGCAGGGTACGGCATTGCGTTCCAAATTCAGGCAGGCCTCATGGGCATCTTCCGGAAATAAAATAAGGTAATCCCCTGGGTGTAAGCAAATTGAAGTTGCCGGACCATCAAAGCGTTGATAATGGGCAACGTCATCGGCTGTCCCCAATGCGTTGTCCGTTTCTTTTAGACCGGTTGGCTTAGTTATCCTTGTTATTTCCTCACCTGCAATCAGGTAATGAAAGTCTAGGTGCTCTTCGTGATTTTCAAACCGACCCATTTTTTCTTCTTTAGTATCATATTCCTGAATTTTTACAAAAATACCATCATTTAGGTCATATCTTCCAACTTTTAATTTCTTTAAATCAGTTTTCTTCAACCAGTCAAACGCCTTGGCTAAGTATTGATTCTGACAAATAAAGTTGGTTGTCAGATCATTAATATTGGCAAAAATCATTATAATTCCTTTCTTTACAAAAATAATTAATTATTGAGCATTTGCTTCGAATTAAGTTTTTGAATCTTATTGACCATTTCATCAAAGGATAAATTGCTCAGTTTCTTGTCACCGTTGAATTCGGTTTTTTCAATATCATTGAAATCATCGATTAAATAGTAAGCCGTAAGGTAACTCAACAAAAACTTTTTGGCTTCAGGTATTAAATCCTGGTCTGAGTAGTTCATACGCCTAGCTACAGTAGCAAAGTTATAAGCGAATTTTTCGGGATCAATCTGTGTATTTTCTTTATCTGCCATGTATTTACCTTCTTTCAAATTAATTGTTTACAACTTTATTCTATATTGTCGAAAAGAATAGTTTTATTATTTACCGTTTAAAAATAAGACAATAGATATTTTAAAATACTGATTTATGATTTTATCCGCAAATTGTGTTTAAAAATAAGACAATAAATAATGCAGTTGAATGTTAAATTCTATTAGCATATAAATGTAAGCGATTGCCCCGATTATTTTATTTGAAAGAGGTCATTTAAATGTCACAAGCATACATTGTTTTAATTGTTATGGCGGTAATGATCATAGCAATGGTTTCTGATAAATTCGACTTTGGATTTGCACCCGTTGCTGCATGTACAATTTTGGTTTTAACAGGAACAGCAACAGTACAGCAAGCATATGGCGGTTTTATCAATAACAACACAATCCTAACCGCTGGGTATGTTATTATCAGTTCGCTGTTTGCAAAAACACGCGCCATTCATAAATTACAAGCATTTTTATTAAAAGTTCAAAAAGGCAAGAGCGGACTTACACTATTCGCAGTACTACTCTTGTTTACCATTATTTTAATGACGGTAATGGAACCGGGTCCGGCAACTTTACTGATTTGTCTAGTGTTATCAACACTGCCAGCTGGAAGCGGCATCCCTTCGGGCCAAATGCTATTGCCACTTGCTTCAATGGTTGATATTGGCGCCCGCAAGGTTCCGATGGGCATGACGATGGTTTATGTATTGGCCCTCAATAATTTCATTACCAATGCGGGCTTTAGTCATACTGTAGGAATGGGAACCTGGATTATTGCCGGTGCCATTCCACTGTTGGTTGCCTTCGTCTATTCTTTAGTGGCTTATCGGGTTTTACCCAAAAAAGACCTTAAAATTGATGCCGGTGAAGATCAAGCGGATAAAGAAGAAACTACAGACGATAATTTAAAGACCTGGCAGGAAGACTTAATCTATATTTCTTTTATTGTCACTACTATTGCCATGTTCTTTACTAACCAATTAGGCAATATTGTCTATGTTATTCCTCTAGTAGGCATTGGTCTAATGTATTTCTGCAATATTATTAGTTTCAAAGAAATACGTGAAGGCATGTCAAGTCCGATTATCTACCTGTTAGGTGGCATGTTTGGCCTGGCCGACATTATGGCTGCTAAAGGTGTGACTAAGATGATTGGTTCAGGATTGCAGGGACTTTTGGGTAACAATTCCAGTATTTGGATTATCACTTTGGTCTTTGCCTTTGCTGCAACTATCATGGCTAACTTGACTGGTTCTAATATGGGCACGACGATGATTCTAACGCCGATTGCTATTGCTGTGGCTGTAGCCTCTGGGTTAGATCCGCGTGCAGCAGGTTTGGCTACAGTAATTGCTTCTAATGCAGCAATTATTATGCCGATGGATACTGCGATTGGTATTGCGGTTGCTCAGGGCCACTATAAGATTGGGCGCACCTTTGTCTATACTATCCCGCTGACGATAATATATATTACGGTGGTGGTAGTAGTATGCTGTTTACTGTTTCCAGCATAGAACAATAAAGGAATGTAAAAAGGTGTTTTTAGTTTAAAGGCACGTATAAATTAAGAGGCTGATAAATCAACGCATGTTAACGCGATTTATCAGCCTTTTTAGATTGAATCTTAAAAAATACTTTACTTAAGGTAGCGCCATAAAGTTGCACGACTGATATTGAGTTCTAGAGCAGTTTTGGTTTTGTTACCGTGATTTTCTTTGAGCTTATCCTTAATTATTTGCACAATAGCATCATGTAGAGTCTGCCCCTTAGTTTCTAAATTATGTGTGGAATCAGCTGTTTGTTCGGGACGCGATTTTTCCGCAATTGAAAATTGATCCAATATTTCTTCAATATCCTTCCCCTTTAAAATTGGACCTGTTGCAGTTGCCAGTGCTGTCGTCAAAACCTGAATAAATTCACGATAGTTGTGCGGCCAAGCATAGCTCGATAATAGATCTAAAGCAGTATCGGATACACCAGAAAAAGTTTTACCGGTTTTAAGGCTAAAGTCGTTGAGAATCGAGCGCACTAACTGGTTAAAAACCTCGTATGACATTTCATTTAGGGGTTTTAAAAATAGTTGGTTAACGTTTAAGTCATTTGGAAAATCAACTGTTAGTTTAGTACCGTATGCTTGGCTAATTAAGAATACTAGTTTATTTCTACTGGCAAGGTTTGACTTGCGAATAAACGTAAAGAAATCCTGTAAGTCGCCTTGACGCATTTTCTCAATTCCAGAAATTTGGACAAGATTATTATTTTCAAAGAAGGGTGAGCTGTTGTCAGTAATAGCCTGCTCTAATTCCTCATGATTGGAAAGTGAGATTTCGATAAGTGGTAGGTGATTTTTGCCGGCCTTTTTAGCAATTAGCCTGGATAGATATGTCTTTCTGAGTCCATCTGCACCCGCAATACATACGGGTGTAGGCAAACCAGCATAGTAGTCAAGCAGCTTAAAGAAATGTTGATCATAACAAATTGAATATATTGAGGAAATATAATTAAGGTCTCGTTGTGGCTTGTCCTGATAATGGCTATTTTTTTCAAGTCTATCCAAAGTAGCAAGGGAAAAATGATCAGTTTGCTTAATAGTTAAATGCCACGAAGCATCATCAAAAAAGACCAGCTGTTTGTGTTCATTGATAGCCTTCCTAACCTTTTGGGCCAAAATTGCTGTTTTCTTTTTGTTGCTGCTAAAGAGAACTTCAAAGTAATTATCCCTTGCAAAGAAAAGGGTGTAGTTATGAAACGCTTGGAGGGACTCAGAAAGCAATTCAAAGTAATTGACGTTTTTTTGCTTTTCTTTGAGTAAAAGAAAACAAGTTTCGATGGCATGGTGCACGACTTCATCACCGGATTCAATTAAATATGAACTGAAGTGGTAGATATTGTTCGAACTGGCAATAACGCCGGAATCACAGATAATATTCTTATAACCCTTGCTTGATAACTGCTCCATAGCCTTTTTTATATCTATTTTTTTCTTAACTACAAATTTAGTTATTTTAAGATTAAATTGGGCCAGAGTCTCGGTAATAGCCTTGTTAAAGGCATCATAGCAAATAATAGCTGTTTTACCCAAATCGGGAATACTCGTGATTGTTCGAATAATATCGTATTGTGAGATTCCAATATCGATTACAGGGACATTAGTTTGTCCCTTCAAAAAATCAACGGTTCCGCCGCGTGAAAGAAGCAGATCAAAGTAATTGCTCTTAACCAGGTTAGTTAATTCCCGTTTGTTTGCTAGATTAGCCAATTCAATCTGGATTTTAACGTTGAGATGAGGATTTTCCGCAGCCATTTTTTCAAAAAAAAGCTGCACCTTGGTTTTAAGCCCCGGATAGGGTACTATGCAAAGTATTTTAGCGGTCATTTTTACCTCCTTTGTTTCAAATTGAAACGTAATTTTACATTAATTATACTTCTTTTCTTTAATGGTGAATAGCGTTTAAAAATTAAACAATAAAAATTACAGCTTTCAGTTAAATCAATTTAATATTAAGTATGTAAACAGAACACGAGATGGGAGGTGAAAAAATGAATAAGTTTCTGATAATTGCTGATGATTTCACTGGCGCAAATGATACCGGGGTTAAGCTTACAGAAGAAGGTATGCCAGTAAATGTGTTTTTTTCAGCAATTAATATTGTTCCGCACACTTCCTGCGTAATTGATACTGAAACAAGAAATGATCCTGAAAAAAAGGCCTACGAAAAGGTTAAGACGATTTTAAATTCAATTGATCTTAAGCGCTTTGACGTCATTTACAAAAAAGTGGATTCAACGTTGAGGGGCAACATTATTCCAGAACTGAAGGCACTCAGTGAGCGCTTGAATCCCGATTATGTGGTTTTTGCGCCAGCTCTGCCAGCTTTAGGAAGACAGGTAATCAATAAAAGATTATTCGTTAACGGCACTGACTTGAAGAAAACAGAATTTGCCCATGATCCAGTTAAACCTGTAAAACTGGCCAACGTTGAACAGATTTTAACTAACAGTTTCGGTGCAGACAGTGTTCAGTACTATTCATTGCATGAGCTAAGGTCCGGTCAAGAACTTGATTTAAGTAAAAGATGCTTTGGTTTTGACACAGAAAACGATGGTGATTTTGCTAAAATTACCGCCCTTTTTCAAAATCTTAAGGGCCAAATTTTATGGATTGGTTCCTCGGGATTGATTGAAGGAATGGTTAAAGAAAGCAAGTCAAGTGCTCCTGCGATTGCCTTAGTTGGTAGCGTGAGCAGCAAAACCAAAGAGCAAATTCTATATGCACAAAAGAATGGATTAGCAATCATCTCGTTGCCTATTTACGAAATATATAAAGCAGAAAATTATTCGCAATACGTTGATCAGGCTCTGCAGGTATTAAAAGAGGGCAACAATTTGGCCCTAGTATCTTCTGCTTCGCTTGAGCGAAATGACCTAGTGAAGACCAAGGCAAAGTTTAAGGCGGCAGGAATTAGTGAAACCGAAATGGAAAAAATCGTGCAAACAACGCTAGCAGGAACATGTCGGAGAATAGTTAACAAGTTTTCCGTTTCTGGATTGTTTGTTACTGGTGGAGCAACTGCGCAGAGTATTTTACGAATGGTTAAGGCCCAAGGAACCGTTATCAAAGAAGAAGTTGCTTTGGGCATGCCGCTGTTAACGATTTCGGGTGGCGAGTTTGATGGTATTAATATGATTTCCAAGGCTGGTGCCTTCGGAGATTCGAGTTTAATTATGTTTGGTCTAAATAAATTACGTTCTTTAGGAACAAAGGAGGAACTGTCATGGAGCTGCAAGAAAGCTTAACCGCTAAGTTTGAAAGAACCATGCTATTACCAGATTCAGGTATTCAAAGTCATGCTTCAAACTTATTGATGTTGGCTAATGGTGATACCCTTTGTACGTGGTTTTCTGGTACAGAGGAGGGTAAAGACGACATTACCATTTTTCTCGCACGTATGAAAAATGGTGAGAGTAAATGGTCAAAGCCAGTGCCAATGTCGAACAATCTTGGTCGTTCTGACCAGAATCCAGTTTTGTTTAAGACGCCAAAGGGTGACATTTGGCTGTTATATACTTCGCAGGAAGGCGGCAACCAGGATACAGCAATCGTTCAGTACCGTATTTCACGGGATGGCGGCCAAACGTGGAGTAACCAGAGCAATCTTTTTCCGGGTGAAACCGGCTTGTTTATTCGGCATCCGCTAGTCGTGACCGATAAGGGCAAATGGCTGCTACCCCTGTATCACTGCGTAGTCAAAAATGATGGCAAGGCTTGGGACGGCAGTTATGATTACAGCTGCGTTCGGGTTACAAACGATGAGGGCCGGACTTGGACGGAACACGAAATTCCTGCAAGCCGTGGCTGCGTCCAGATGAGTATCGTCAAGTTGCTGAACCATGGTGGATATGTCGGCTTATTTAGAAGTCGCTGGGCCGACTATATTTACCGTACTTTTTCAGAGGACGGCATTAATTGGTCAGCACCAAAAGCAATCGACTTGCCCAATAATAATTCATCTATTCAAGCCGCCCTTTTACCAGATGGCAATTTGATTTTGGCCTTTAACAATTCTAGTGCAAAAGACGCTAAGGTCAGGAGACTATCGCTATTTTCTGAGGAAACTGAGGCCAAAGATGCACCTGGTCAAGATCATGGCAAAGTAGCTTTTTGGGGAGCCCCGCGTGCGCCGATGACGGTTGCATTATCAGAAGATAAGGGTAAAACTTGGCCGTACGTTAGAAATGTTGCAGAAGGCAGTGGCTATGCACTGACTAATAATTCAAAAGATAAGAAGAACAAAGAATTTTCATATCCGTCGGTTAAACCTACCTTAGATGGAAAGATTGATCTGACCTTTACGTATTTTAGACAAAACATTGCATTTGTTGAATTAACCGAAGATTGGGTTAAAGAAGGAAAGGAATAAAAAAGATGACAGTACAAGCATTTTTACAATTACCACAAAGAGTTTATTTGGGCGAGAATCTATTAGACAATTTGGGAACATTCCTTAAGACCAGGAAAAACACTAATGTTTTGCTTTTTACTGATCAAGGGTTGCTTAATGCGGGACTAGTTCAGCCCTTGGAGGACTACTTCAAAGAAAATAGGGTGCAATACCAAATTGAATCCGAAATCAAACCAGAACCAAGTTACGTTCAGGTTGATGAACTTTTCAAAAAGGTAAGCAAATTCGACTTTGATACGATTGTCGCCATTGGTGGTGGCTCAGTCATGGATGCGGCTAAATTGATTTCATTGCTTTTACACACGGAATTGAGTGTTAAGGATCTGATTGATGATCCAACTAGAGCACAAAAGCATTGTGCAACGGTCTTTATTCCAACTACTGCCGGTACGGGTTCAGAAGCTACAATTAATGCAATTGTGGGAATTCCGGAAAAACAGGTTAAGTTTGGCATTGTCTCAGACGCGATGCTTCCAGACTTGGTCCTTCTCGACGTTAACAACGTTAAGAACTTGCCTAAAGGAATTTTGGCCTCATCTGCAATCGATGCTTTGAGTCACTGCGTTGAATGCTATACCGCTAAGAATGCAACGGTGATGAGTGATGGCGTATCCCTGTTAGGTGCTAAGCTGATTTTTAAGAATATTATTAAGGCTTACCAGGATCCAGAAGATATTGCCGCCCGTGAAGCGCTGCAATTAGGAGCATTTTACGGCGGGGTTGCGATTACAGCCTCTGGAACCAACATTGTCCATGCCTTGTCTTACCCATTGGGGGGTAAATTCCATATTGCACATGGGGTTTCCAATGCAATTTTGTTTAAAGCGGGAATGGAAACTAATAAGTCTGCAATTAAAGGTCGTTTGGCGTCACTTTACGATAATATTTGGCCGGAAGAAGGCAGTAAGAGTGTCGATGAGAAGGCCGATTTTGTCATTGATAAAATTGCTGAGGTAGTTGAGAAAACGGAAATTCCAACCGATTTAAAGAAATTTGGCGTCAAGGATTCTGACTTAGACTTCCTGGTTGATTCTGCACTTGAACAGAAGCGTTTGCTTAGTCACAACATGAAGGAATTAACCCGTGAAGATGTTGAAAAGGTCTACAAGTCAGTAATGTGATTTAAAAGGAGATTTTAAAATGAGCAAAGCAGAAATTGCACATGGTATTATTGCCGCAATGGTCACCCCTATGGATGACGACGGGCGGGTAAACTTTGAAGAGTTGCGCAATCAAGTTGACCGGCAAATTGCTGCTGGAATTAGTGGCGTCTTCACACTAGGAACCAACGGCGAGGGCTATATTCTGAGTCACGATGAAAAGTTAAAAGTGATGGAGGCAGTGATTGAACAAGCAGATCACCGTGTGCCGGTATATGTAGGTACTGGTTGTGTTTCAACGGCTGAGACCATTGAATTATCAAAAGAAGCTGAAGATCTTGGTGCTGATGCCCTCTCCGTAATTACCCCGTGGTTTGCCAAGGCATCACAAGAAGACCTATATCAGCACTATAAGGCTTTAAACGAAGCGGTTCATATTCCAATCTTGCTTTATAATATTCCTGCACGTACGGGTAATGCTTTGGCTCCACAAACTGTTGCTCGTTTAGCAGATTTACCTAATATTGCTGGTGTAAAGGATTCAAGTGGCAATTTTGATAATATTTTACAGTACATTGAACTGACACGGGACAAGGATTTTTCCGTTATCTCTGGTAATGATTCATTAATTTTATGGACCCTAAAGGCGGGTGGCACCGGTGGCATTGCTGCTTGTGCAAATGTTTTGCCAGATATTATGGTATCCATCTACCGGCACTTTGAAGATAGCGACTGGGAGGCAGCCCGGAGGGCGCAAGACTCAATTCGTCCGTTCAGAAACTGCTTCAAGCTGGGCAATCCCAACACAATCGTTAAGGAAGCTACCAATTTGATGGGCTTTCCCGTAGGAATGCCGCGTGCGCCGTTCAATGGATTAACCCAAGAGGCTGTACAGACGATTCAGACAACTTTGGATGAATATTACAGTAAGTATAAGAAATAATTGATAAAGGAGATAAAACTGATGGATAAACCAATTGTTGGGATCACAATGGGTGATCCTGCAAGTATTGGACCAGAAATTTCTCTAAAGGTGTTTCAAAATAAGGATCTTTACGAAAAGTGCCGTCCGCTTTTAGTTGGTGACAGCAATGTGCTTAAAAGGGTAATGGAAGTATTGCCTGACCGTAAGCTAAAGCTGAATAACATTAGGAATGTTCAAGATGCTAAGTTTCAGTTTGGTACGATGGATGTTTATGACATGCATGAGGTTGATATTAATAAGCTTGAATTTGGTCAGGTAAGCAAGATGGCTGGCAACGCCGCGTTTCAATACGTTAAGAAAGTAATTGAACTGGCTAATAGTCACGAAGTTGATGCGACGGTCACTAATGCCTTGAATAAGGAGGCAATGAATCTAGCAGGACACCATTATGCCGGGCATACTGAAATATACGGCAAGTTTACCGATACGCCCAACTACACAATGATGCTGGCCCACGGAAATTTGCGGGTAGTTCATATTTCAACGCATGTTTCTTTGCGTAAGGCTTGTGATTTAGTGAAAAAGCCCCGTGTTGAGGAGTGCATTCGTCTGGCGGATGAAGTATGTCGGCACTTGGGAATTGTAAATCCTAGAGTTGCAGTAGCAGGTCTAAATCCACATGCTGGTGAAGATGGACTGTTTGGGGATGAAGAAATTAAGGAAATCGCCCCAGCTGTTAAAGAGATGCAAGCTAAGGGAATTAATGTTGAAGGTCCAATTCCAGCTGATACAGTCTTTGCTAAATGTATTGGGGGCATGTATGACATTGTTGTGGCAATGTATCATGATCAAGGTCATATTCCGGTCAAAGTAATTGGTTTCCAATATGATGAAAAGAAGAAAAAATGGAGTAGTGTTGCGGGGATTAATGTTACGCTAGGGTTACCAATTATTAGGACATCTGTTGATCACGGTACGGCTTTTGACCAAGTGCTTAAGGGTACGGCTAATGAAGTAAGTCTGGAAAATGCAGTTGATTACGCAATTAAACTAGCTAAAAATGACTAAAGGGTCAAGGAAACGACTCGTTTCCGTCTTTTCTGTATGCATATCAGAAAATGTAAAAATTGTAATTTTCAGTCAGTTTTAATTAGGCTTGGGTGCATGAATTGCATGTGAGCCTTTTTGTTAGGAGGAAAATTCGTGCCTGAACATTATTATTCAAAAAATATTTCAGCCGTGGAGGCGGAATTAACGACATCGCTTAAGCAGGGCTTGTCGGATGCGGAAGTTAAAAAAAGGTTGACCCAGTACGGTAGTAATGTGCTGACTTCTAAAAAGAAGAAGAGCATGTTTATGCGCTTTGTCGACCAATTTAAAGATTTTATGATTATTGTCTTGATTGTGGCAGCCATTCTTTCGGGCGTAGTCGCCAAGGAGTGGACGGATGCTGCAATCATCATGATTGTCGTTATTCTTAATGCTATTTTAGGGGTAATTCAGGAAGCACGTTCAGAGGCAGCAATTGATGCCTTAAAGGAAATGGCGACGCCTAATGCCCACGTTAGACGTGATGATGCAATTTTAGAAATTCCCAGTACTGAGATTGTTCCCGGCGATGTTGTGCTCCTTGAAGCGGGCGACGTTGTTCCGGCCGACTTGCGTTTGACTACCGCAAAAAGCCTAAAAATCGAAGAATCGGCTTTGACCGGTGAATCGGTCCCCGTTGATAAAAGCAACGAAACGCTTGAAGGCAGCGATGTTGCGTTGGCCGACCGCATTAATATGGCTTATTCAAGTACTAGCGTCACGTACGGCCGTGGCGAGGGCATTGTTACAGCCACCGGAATGGATACTGAGGTCGGTAAAATAGCCACGATGCTCAACAATACGGATGAGACTGATACACCATTAAAAGAGAACCTAACACAGCTTGGCAAAACCATTACGATTATGATTTTGGTGATTTGCGCGGTTGTGTTTGCAGTTGGTGTTTTCACCAAGCGCGGTACGGCACCAATGAATTCATTACTAATTGATATGTTCTTAGTGGCGGTATCTTTGGCTGTAGCTGCGATTCCCGAAGGCTTGCCAGCAATCGTCACAATCATTCTGGCCTTGGGAACGCAGACAATGGCCAAGCACAAGGCGATTGTCAGGAAGCTGCCTGCAGTCGAGACACTGGGGGCGACGGATATTATCTGTTCTGATAAAACTGGTACTCTAACCCAGAATAAGATGACCGTGGAAAAGCTTTTTTACCAGGGTACGATTCACGATGATGATGAAGAAATTGAAGAAGATAATCCGGCACTGCTTTCAATGATCTTGGCTAACGATACTAAAATTGAAAATGAGGGCAACTTACTGGGAGATCCTACTGAAACAGCGATGATTCAGTATGCCTTTGATGAAAATATTGACGTGCAAGCTATTCAAAAAAAATACAAACGTATTCAGGAAGTTCCATTTGACTCGGAACGGAAACTGATGAGTACCGTTAACCAGTTTGACGGTAAGTATTATGTTGCAGTAAAAGGTGCACCAGACATGCTGCTGAAGCGGATACGATCCGTTAATATCGGTGGCAAGATAACCCCGATTACTACGGAGCAGCAGCAGGATATTTTGGCTTCGAACCAAAATATGGCGCAAAAAGCTCTGCGTGTCTTGGGTCTAGCATATAAAATTATTAATAAGCCCTATGATGATCCGACAACAGATAACGTTGAACAAGAGTTAGTCTTTGCAGGATTGGTAGGAATGATTGATCCTGAACGTCCTGAAGCCAAAGCAGCTGTTGCTGAAGCCCATAGTGCCGGTATTCGTACCGTAATGATTACGGGTGATCACCAGGTAACAGCGCAGGCAATTGCAGAACGTTTAGGTATTCTTAAGCCTGGTGAAAGCAAACGCGTCTTGACCGGCGCGCAACTTGATAAGCTGAGCGATGACTACTTTAAAAAGCATGTTAGTGATTATAACGTTTATGCAAGGGTTTCACCGGAACATAAGGTGCGCATTGTAAAGGCCTGGCAGGCTAACGATAAGATTGTTGCAATGACCGGTGACGGTGTAAACGACGCACCAAGTTTGAAGCAAGCTAATATTGGCATTGGCATGGGAATAACCGGTACCGAAGTTTCTAAGGGTGCTAGTGATATGGTGCTTGCTGATGATAACTTTGCCACAATTGTTGAAGCTGTCAAGCAGGGCCGTAAAGTATTCAGCAATATTCAAAAGGCCATTCTTTACCTCATGAGCTGCAACGTCGGTGAGGTTCTTACCGTCTTTATCATGACGATGCTTGGTTGGGATATTCTAAAGCCAGTTCAACTGCTTTGGATTAATTTGGTAACGGATACGCTCCCAGCTATTGCTCTTGGTGTTGAACCGATTGAAAAAGGAATAATGAAGCGTAAGCCAAGGGGAAAGAAGTCCAATTTCTTTAGCGGCGGTGTTGCAAGTTCTATTATTTATCAGGGCATCATCGAAACTGCTTTGGTTTTAGGGGCTTATGGCATAGGCTTGGCAGTCGGTCCGCATGTGGGAAATGCAGCAATGCAACATGGTGATGCACTCACAATGGCATTTTTGACTTTGGGACTTATTCAACTTTTCCATGCCATTAATTCTAAGTATGTTCACCAATCAATTTTTTCTTCTGATACTTTTGCAAATAAGTGGTTCAATTGGGCAATTTTGATTTCAGCTATAATTATGGCAGCAGTTGAGTTGCCGTTCTTAACCAATTTGTTTGCCGTTACGGAGTTAAATATTGCTCAATGGACAGTGGTTTTGGGTGCAGGCATCGTGATGATTTTGATTGTTGAAGTGGTTAAACTAGTACAGCGTAAGATGGGGAAAATGTAACTATCTGCGCTTAATCAGTGAAGGTCAAACTCGAGTGAGTTTGATCTTTTTGTTTCAGCTTTTTTTGCTTAATAAGCCAATAAGTGAAATGAGTCCCAAAAGTTGTCTAACTTTCGGGACTCATTTCAAAGATTAAATAAAAAAGGCCAAAATATCATTTTTCCCTTGACATAGACGTCCATAGATGTTTATATATAATTGCAAGCGATTACAAGAAGGTCGCAAAGAAAAATGTTTTAAAAGAAAGGTAGTTTATTATGTTAAATTTATCGGATAAAGAATTGGCAGCAAAGATTCAACACACTAATGTCAACCCGGAATTAACACCGGATGATATTAGGGGCCTATGTGATGATTGCAAGCAATTTGGTTTTAACGGCGTTATGATTCAACCTCAGTGGGTTGCACTTGCTAAGAAGGAGTTAGCTGGTACGGATATCGAAGTTGCTACTTGCATGAGTTTTCCGATGGGTGCCCAAAAGACTGAGGTTAAAGTTTTTGAGGCAGAAAAATGCTTTGAAGACGGAGCTGATCAGCTCGACTGGATGCCTAACGTTGGTTTCTTAAAAGCAGGTATGTATGACGAATACCAAAATGAAGTTGCTGCTGTTGTAAAGGCAGCAAATGGTAAAGTTGTAAAAATTATGCTGGAGTTCGGGATGCTTTCTCGCGATGAAAAAATCAAGGCAGCTGAGTTGTCTAGGGATGCTGGAGCTACTTACCTTAAGAATTCAAGTGGCTGGGGTAAGGGCGGCCATGCAACCGTTGACGATATCCAATTATTGAAGAGAATTGCTGGTGATAAGTGTTTGGTTAAGGCTTCTGGTGGTATTAGAAATCGTCAACAGGCCTTGGCACTGCTTGAAGCGGGAGCTTCACTTTTGGGTACCAGTGCAGGTCCACAAATTATTACAGGGGAAGCAAGAGAAGATAATTCAATCGCAGATTAACTTATTTAGCTTTATTGCTTATAGGGTTTAATAGTATAAATGCTTTATAATTAAGGCAAAGAATGTACTATATTAAACAAAACTTTTTAAAGAAGGAATGAATCCCTATGAGCAACATGTCAATAGATAATAATTCTCCAATTTCCATTTATCAGCAAATTGCCGATCAAATAAGGGCAGACATCGATAAGAAGGTTCTAAATCCTGGTGACAAAATTCCATCGGAAAAATGGTTTGTCGATAATTTGGAAGTGGCACGGGGGACGGTTCGTAAAGCAATTTCTTTACTTGTTGAGGAAGGAACTTTGGAAAAGGTCCAGGGCAAGGGCACATTTGTAACAAAGCCACAATTTTCTTACCCGTTTGCGCAAGAACTAGTCTCTTATGCGGAAACAATGAAAATGAAGAATATTGACTATACTACTAAGGTTATGGAACAAAAAGTTGTGCAGCCACCGGTTGATATTCAGAAAAAGCTCAAATTAACGGGCAATCAGAAAGTATTGTATCTGGTCCGCCTGAGAAGCGTAGAAGATACGCCGGCGATACTGACCTTTAATTGGATATCGCTCGATCGTTGTCCAGACTTAGAAAAAGTTGATTTTAATAAGGTAGCTTTATTTGACGCAATTGAAAAAACTGTAGGAATAAAAATTAAATATGGTATTAGAAATTTTTCAGCATGTAGTCTTAGTAAAAATCAGGCAAAGATAATGGAATTATCAGCAGGCAACGCTGCCTTGGAACTAAACCAAGTAACCTTTGCCTCAGATGATGAACCGATAGAATGTTCTGATGCACTACTTAGAACGGATCAGTATAAAGTCACTTCGATCTTGTACAGATAAGGGAAAATACAATGAGGATATTAGTAACAACACATGGAAATATGGCAAAGGGAATCTGTAGTAGCTATGAGATGCTAGCGGGTTCAACGGATAAAATCGAATATTTAGGGCTTGCTCCGGATGATACCGGCCAGTTTAAGAAAAAGCTTGCTCAAAAAATAGATAATGAAACGGATAATTTGTTGGTTCTCTGTGATATTAAAGGTGGATCTCCATATAATGAGTGCTTCGCCAAGTATTTGCAATATCCCGAAAGAATAAGAGTTGTATCAGGTCTCAATTTGTCCATGCTGCTTGAAGTTGGCTTAGCTCTCCCCGGTGAACCAAGTTTGGATCAAATCACAGATTTAGCTGAAAAATCTGGTAAAGAAGGAGTTTGTGTAGCTAGAGATACAGCAAACACAAATCAAGATATCGAATTTTAGCTAGAGGAAGGTGTTTCTCTATGTCAATAACATTAGCAAGGGTAGATGATCGTGTAATCCACGGTCAGACTACTACAAGATGGTCAAAGGAAAGACCGATAGATGGGTTCTTGGTAGTGGGTGACAAAATCATTCACGATAAACTTAGAACAAAAGTCTTAAAAGCAGCCGCTGGTAACCTTAAAGTAGGCATATTCAGTGACGAGAAGGGACCAGAAATAATTAAAAAGGGCGTCCAGTCACAAAAGAATTTTTTCTTAATATCTAATTCTCCCCAGACTTTTGCAAAGCTGCTTAAGATGGGTGCAGACTGGGGCAAGGAATTGAACGTTGGCCCGATGAATACGCGCGAAGGTGCAATTGTAGTCGAGCGGACTTTAGCCCTTGATGATCAGGATTACGCAGCCTTTGAGTACATGTATAACCAGGGAATAAATATTTACTTTCAATTAATCCCTGATGAAAAAAAGAAAACTTGGCCTGAAGTTAAAAAGCACTATGATGAGTTGAAAGCCAAGGAGGTATAGAGATGAATATAGCTCTGTTTTGGCAAGCAATTCTTGTAGGCATCCTGGGGTACCTAGGTGCGGTGGATAGCATCATCATGGGGGGCGTGGCCTATGGGTTCTATGTCTTAGGTAGGCCATTAATTGCAGGCTTTATGTGTGGACTAATCTTTGGTGACGTGAAGGCCGGCATTCTTTGCGGATTAGCCGTTCAGGCTGTCTTTATTGCGACAATGCACACGGGTGGCACTTCAAGTACGGAAATTACTTATGCGTCATATGGTGGCATTGGCTTAGCTATGGCTACAACTAGAGATCCTGCAATCGCAGTAACATTGGCTATTTTTATTGGTCAAACGTTTGGTTTGATTTTCTACAATTTGCGGATGGCGGGCTTCTCTTACTTCAACCATAAGGTTGATCGCGATATTGATCGCTTTGATAAGCATGCGCTCATCATGGATCAGGTTATCTGGCCTCAAATAATCACCTTTTTAGTACGTGCAGTACCTATCTGGGCCGCCATCTACTTTGGTAGGGGAGCGGTTGAGACCTTGCTAAAGGTTATCCCAACGCAAATAACCAGCATTATCACGGTGCTCGGCGGATTACTGCCAGCACTTGGTATCGCAATGCTGATGAACATGTTGATTAAAAACAAATTGCAGATAATATACTTCTTGTTTGGTTTTGCTATGATAGCCTTTGCTAAGATGAGTACTATCGGTTTGGTATTCATTGCCGTTTTAATTGCGTACCTGGTTTACCAAATTTCCGCAAAGAATGGCAGCAACGGTGGAAATTCTTCTGAAAATGAAAAAGTCGTTCAAACTGAAGATGAATACGAAGATGCGGATTTATTCTAAGGAGGTACAAAATGGCTAATACTGAAGAAATGATGAAGCAAGCAAATAAGTCTTCTAAGCCGGGACGCTTAACTAAGAAAGAACTGCGTTCAATCTTTTTGCGATACATGTTTTTGCCTGAATCTGCGATGAGTTATGAAAAGATGCACGGTGCTGCATGGGCAGTTTCCTATATGCCCCTAGGCAATAAGTACTATAAAGACGATGATGCGGCCTATAAACGACTCCTTAAGCGTCATTCGCCTTTCTATAATACGGAACCACAGACGGGCCAGCTAGTGAACGGGATTGTTGCTTCCCTGGAAGAACAAATTGGTATGGGAAATACCAACGTTAGCGAGGAGATGCCTGTTGACGTGAAGGCCTCTTTAATGGGACCATTAGCTGGCATTGGGGATTCATTAATGCAAGGAATCCTCATTCCAACTTTATTATCAATTGCTATGGGCCTTTCAAAGGGTGGCAATCCCTTAGGACCGCTATTCTATATTTTAGCTTATGTTGTAATAATTACTATACTTGAAGTGGTTTGCTTCAGGGGCGGTTATAAATTGGGCGTATCGGCGATAGATAAGATTGTTGGCGAGAGTGCTAAGCGTTTGACCAATATGTTTACAGTACTGGGTACTATTGTTATTGGTGGATTAGCTGCATCCACAATTGCACTGCAAACAACCGTTAAAATTCCCTTTGGCACGCAGACTAAGCCGTTGCAAACAATTATTGATGGTTTCTTTCCCGGGTTACTGCCCCTAATTGTGGTTATGTTTACTTTCTGGCTGATCTCTTCTAAGCGAATGAGTGCAAACAAGATAATCTTGATTTTGACTGTGGTTGCAGCAGTTGGAGTTCTTATCAAGTTTTTATAGTTAGGCATTGCTATCAAAGACAAGCGAAATATTTTGAATAATAATTTCTATAAGACCAAAATTTTTAATTTAGAATTTTGGCCTTTTTGCATGTCTAATTACTTGGCCTTTATAAGATGATACGCGACTTTAACTTGGCAGCAGCAAGTTTTCCTTCTCTTAAATGTAATCAGTTGTTGACATCACTGACGGATATGGTAAACTTACAAAGTAACTAAATAATTACATTTAGTAAAGATAGCTTTACTTTAAGCACAATAGTTATGTCGATGTTTTTGACAACAAGTTTACTGACAAAAAAAACATAGCCATATATTATTTGCTAAGGTATAATTGTTAGTATCTTATATATAAAAGGAGAAAATACTATGCTACAAGTAGACCATTTGAGTAAGAAATTTGGGTCCCTGCAGGCACTGCAGGACGTTAGTTTTACTATTCAACCCGGCCAGATCATGGGCTTGATCGGCCAAAATGGTGCTGGTAAAACAACCACATTTCACAGTATATTGAACTTTCTCCACTACCAGGGACAAATTACCTGGGAGAATAGGCCAATTACCGAGACAACTTTTAACGCGATTGGCTACCTGCCGGAAGAGCGGAGTCTGATGCCCAAGATGACCATCGAGGAGCAGATTGTCTACCTGGCCCGATTAAAGGGCTGCGTGACCAAGGAAATCAAGCCCAAAATTGACGAGTGGCTTGAACGCTTTGAAGTTAAGGGCAAGAAGACAGACAAGATTAAGACCCTGTCCAAGGGCAACCAGCAGAAGGTGCAGCTGATCTGCACGCTGATTCACAATCCCAAGCTCATTATCCTGGACGAACCGTTCAGCGGCTTGGATCCGGTCAACGCCGACCTGCTCAAGCAGGCAATTATGACGGCCAGGGACCAAGGTGCGGCTATTATCTTCTCCAGTCACGACATGACCAACGTCGAAGAAATCTGTGACACTCTGCTCATGTTAAAGGACGGCCAGGTTGTCTTGAGCGGCGATCTAGAGACGGTGCGCGATTCCTTTGGCAAGACGGAGATTTACGTTAAGACGGCTAAGACGCAGGCCGAATTTGCCGCTCTGCCGCACGTATTGCAGGTGAAGAAATTGCCCTACGGTCGTTACCTGTTGCGAATTGATAAGGAACAGAGCGGTCCTGAGGTCTTTGATGCACTGACGCAGGGCCAGTATATTGAGGAATTCCGTCAGCAGCCGCCAACGCTAGATGAAATCTTTAGAATGAAAGTCGGTGAACAGCATGAATAAGTTGTGGATTGTTACTCTTCAAACGTATTGGCGCCAGGTTAAGTCGTGGTCTTTTGTTATCCTGGTGTTCATGCCCTTTATCTTTATCGGCGTGACCCTTCTTTTCAGCACAGTTGGCAGCGACTCGGCTACGTCGCAGTCGGACCAGCAGATTGCCGTGATCAGCCCCTCCCCGCAGCTGCGGCAGAATTTTATTAAGGAAAACCGCAGAAAAGTCGATATTGATCAGAACGTTAAAACGGCTGCAGCGGCCGAAAAGCGGGTAACAGCCGAAAAGCTCGACGGCTACCTGGTCCTGGACCTTAAACAAAACCGGGTGCGGGCGACCTACCATGGCGTAGGAGCAGTCGATGAGGAGCTAAAGGCGCAATTTTTGCGCTATACGCAGAAATTGCAGGGCCAGCTTAACTTGCAGGGGGCGCGCCTGGCACCAAAACAAGCCCAGGCCCTGGCGCAGCGGCCGCAGTACAAGGAGGTCCTGCACAAGGCCGACGGCAAGGGCGATGATAAGGCTGGTCAATACATCTCGCTTGTTCTCCTGCTTTTCATGAGCTACATGATCCTACTTCTATACAGCAGCATCACCGCGCAGGAGATTGCCGCGGAGAAGGGCAGCAAGATTATGGAGATTATCTTTTCCAGCACGACGGCGGCCAAGTACTTCCTGGGCAAGATCTTGGGTATCTTCGGCGTCATCTTGACCCAGGTGGTCATCTATATTATCGGTGGCACGGCCATTTACCGGTGGGCGCTGCACGCCGACCAGACCGCGTCCTTCATGCACGCCAACCAGCAGCTGATCAACCAGGTGCTGGGCAACCTGGTCAACATCAACCTGCTCTTCGTCATTCTAGGCGTGGTGCTTTACACCATCCTGGCAGCCTTCTCCGGTGCCCTGGTGGCCAAGCCGGAAGATTCCTCCAAGGCAGTATCGTGGATCAGTGGCATCGTGATGCTGGCCTATATCATCACCTTCATGTTCATCAACAATCCGGACCAGATTTTGGCCCAGGTCATGTCTTACGTTCCGCTCTTCTCGTCGTTTGTGATGCCGCTGCGCATCATCAGCGGCCACGTCAGCGGACTCGAGGTCGGTATCTCGCTGGCCATCCTGGTGGTCAGCGTTGTGGGGCTAACCATCTACATCAGCAAGATCTACCAGGGCGTTATCCTGCAGACGGATGATACGAACATCTGGAAGCGGCTCAAGCGCGGCCTCTCGTACAGCAAGGCCTAAAATAAAAGGCGTCCGCGGACTAGTCATTAGTCCACGGCGCCTTTTTTGGTGCAATTTTAGTTAAAGGGCGTGCCGGTGGCGCAGGGCGCTCCAGGGGAAAACTATCAGGGGGAGGCCAGGCTAACTAGGACTTGTCAGCCAATTTGCTTTGGTGTATTCTGAAGTACTCTTTAAAACTTTTTAGGCATTTTAATGGTGAATTTAAAGTGCCACTAAACTTTGTGGGCCGCTGGCATCCGGTACAGCTTTTGCCCCAAGCGGCATGGGGTTGACGAACGTTGCACTGCCGGGCACGGACTGCAAAGGGGCAGATTTTTGGCCGTATTTTTTATGTAGAATGGAGTAAAGATGGTTATTGGCAGCATTTGGCTGATTGTCTTTGCCACGGTGTCCTCATTTTCGCGCGGAATCATTTCGGTGATTGACCGCTACCAGATGGGTTACCGCAAGCAGAGTTCAATCGACGTCAATTTTTTAAACAATATTTGCAGTTCGGTTTTAGTCACTTTTTTTCTGGCGTACGTGCTGGTTAAATTCCCCCTGCCCCGCATCACGGACGGGTATCTGGTCAAGGTGGCGCTGTATGCGCTCTTGGCCCAGGTGGTCGCTTACGGCTACAGCTACGTGTATAAGAAGGTGTCCATCATGCAGTCGGTCATCTTGAGCAAACTGACGGACCTGTTTATCCCGCTGGCGCTCTTCTGCACGATGGGCTACTTCAACCGGTCGTCGTACCTTGTTTCCCTTTTATCGACCCTGATCGTGGTGGCCTACATTGCCTATGCGCAGCGGCACAACGCGTTGGACCTCAAGGTCATGCTGCAGACCTTTGCCGTTTTGGCCCCGCTCTTAGTTATTCAGGCTGCGGTTTCACCGCTCTTGACCACGGGCCTGGTCAAGCCGATTGACCTGGTCTTCTTTACCATCATGACGATCTACCTGCGCTGTCTGATTTCGCTCGTGACCTTTTGGTATAAAAACAAGACGCTGAAGATTGGCGGGGCCACCTTAGTGGGCCACGTTGCCCTGCTGTATGGCGCGCGGGCTGTTTTGACCCTTTTGGCCCAGGTCACCTACACGCTGGCCACGTCGTCCGCCAATTCCGGGATTGCCTGGGTCTTTTTGAACATGACCGCTCTGTACAGCGTGATCTTTGGCGATCTTTTCCTCAAGGAAAAGATGAAGCTTACCGATATTCTGGTGATCGTCTGTATTTTTGTCCTCGTGCTACTTGCGCGCTAGAGCGGGGCAGCAGGCTTCTAGTCTGTTGACTAGAAGTCTTTTTTTATTCGGTAAAATTGGGGACAGGTCGTATTTTTAATTGCTTAAATTAAAATAAAGGTGTATATTTCATTAAATAATGTGTGAAAAATTTAAATTGTACATTGACAAAAATATCTAGGCAACGGAGCGCAAGCAGGTGCTCAACCGCCAGCAACAATTGGAGATAAATAATGATTATTGAAACCCAAAATCTTTCCAAGCAATACCAGAAGGTCGTGGCCGCTAAACTGCTGCACAAGGAGCGCAAGCAATTCTATGCAGTCCAAAAGGTGTCGCTTGGGGTCAAGCCGGGTGAACGCGTGGGGCTGGTTGGTCTCAACGGGTCCGGTAAGTCCACCCTGATCAAGATGATCCTGGGAATCCTGCAGTCGACCAGCGGCACGGTAAGAGTCTTTGGCGTTGACCCGGTCGCCAGCCGGCAGAAGAACGCCATGAAGGTTGGGGTCGTCTTCGGCCAGCGGAGTCAGCTGCGCTGGGACCTGCCCGCCATGGACACCTTCAAGTTAAACCAGGAGATCTACCGGGTTGCCCAAAAGGACTTTGACGAGCGGGTCGCACGGCTGGCCGAGATGCTTGATGCCGGCGACTTCCTGCTCCAACCCGTGCGCAGCCTCAGCCTGGGCCAGCGCATGAAGGCCGAGTTCATCGCGGCCCTGATCCACGACCCGGATCTCATCATCCTGGATGAACCGACGATAGGACTGGACGTCTTGAGCAAGAATAGCATTGTGCGCTTTCTTAACACGCTGACGGACAAGACCATTATCTTTACCTCGCATGACCTGGACGAGGTGGAAAAGGTCTGCACGCGCATCGTCATCCTCAACCAGGGCCACCTGGTTCTGGACAAGGATAGTCGTGCGGTGGCCAACCTGGACGTGCCGGCCACGGTTACCTTTGCCAGTGCCCGCAGCTGCTACGGTGACCTGCAAAGAGTCTGGCCGCATTTAGAGCAGCTTGAAAACGGCAGCTACCAGCTGGCCGGCGTTGGCCGCGGCGAAATCAAGCGGGTCTTGAGCCGGATTACCGCAACCGTGCCGATCGATAACATTGAAGTCAAGTCGGGCAAGCTGGAATACCTGCTCGCACACACGCAGGAAGGGGGCGAACGCCAATGAGATACCGCCTAATGCTGTTCAAAATGGGGGTGAAGAAGGGTTTTTCGTCCAAGTACGTCCTGCTCTTCTACCTTTTTTCCACGCTGATCTCAATTATCGTGCAGTACTTCCTGTGGCAGGCCGTGCTCGTCAACCGGCCGGCCATTGAGTTCAAGCAAACGCTGAGCTACCTCGTCTTGATGCAGCTTCTGACCGTCTTGTTTCCCAAGACGAGCTACGACGTTAGCGACAAGGTACAATCGGGCGATATTGCCTTGGACCTGTTGAAGCCGGTAGCGATTGCCACCCCACTGTTTTGGGAGGGCGTTGGCTACGCGGCGGCCAAGTTCATGCTCGTGGGCCTGGTCAACATCGGCATCTACCTGTGGGTGCTGGACTTCCGGATAACGCTGGCGGCCGTCTTAATGGTGGCGGTGGCCGCTATCCTGGCCTATATTTTGTACTTTGAACTGGAAATGCTCCTGGGCACCCTGACGTTTTACACCTACAGCATCTGGGGCATTTCCACCTTCAAGGAGGCCATCCTGCTGGTCTTGGCCGGCAACGTTTTTCCGGCCTACTTTTACCCGGCGGCACTAAGGACGCTGGCGTCCTTTTTGCCCTTCCAGTATTCCTTTGGTGCGGTCGGCATGCTGGCCCAAACACCATCGCCCAGCCTGTTCTTCCGCGTGGCTGCGATCCAGCTGGTCTACATCGTGCTCTTTGCCGTCCTATTCAGGGTGCTCTTTAAGCACGCCGTCACCAAGACGGTCATTCAAGGAGGTTAATTATGCGCTACCTCAAACTCTTATTGACCTACATGAAGGTCAACCTCAAGTCGCTGGCCGTTTACGACGTGGACTTCTACTTTGCCATCTTTGGCATGATTATCCAGAACGTTTTAAACATCGTCGCCTTGCGTTTTATTTTTAACCTCGTGCCGCGTATCAAGGGCTACAGCTTTGAACAGCTGCTCTTGACCTATGCCCTGGCGACTTTGGCCTGGTCGATCTTCCGCTGCTTCTTCATCAACACGCTCAACATCGCCGACTACATCCACAAGGGCAGCCTCGACACCATCCTGATCAAGCCGGTCAACCCGCTCTTCCAGCTGGTCAATGAGCGGGTTGACGAGGACTCATGGGGCGACCTGCTGGTTGCGCTGCTTCTGCTCATAATCGTGGACATCCACCTGCATAACCCCTGGTACATCACGGTCATGTTCATCTTTATCTCCTTTTTCACCGCGCTGATCTTCATGAGCCTGGCGGTTCTGGGCAACACGGTGGCACTGTTTTCGAATGGCCTGTCGGATCTGGCCGAGACCACCTTCGACTTCTTTGAGATGAGCAAGTACCCACTGGCCATTTACTCGGGGGTCCTCAAGGTGATAATGACCTTTGTCATTCCCATCGGCTGGGTGGCATCGATCCCGCAGGAACGGATTGCCCAGCGGCACGAGTGGATTTGGCTGGCCATCATACCGCTGGTCTGCATCTGCTACTTTGTCCTGGTTTACCAGCTTTGGCGCCTGTTTCTGAAAAAATACCAGAGCACGGGCAGCTAATAGCCAACCAAGCAAAAAAAGCTTCTTACTAGCGGTCATAAGCTGGCAGCAAGAAGCCTTTTTTATTGAAAAATTTAGCTGGCACATTGTTTGTGCTTGAGAAAGTCCAGCAGAAGCAGGGCGGATTTTTATGGGTGCGCGCCCAGCTATTAACAATTAAGGGCTAAAAATCGAATCCTTCAGCCGCGTTAAAAACAGTTCCGCTACCGGCGATAAGTTGACCCCTTGTTTCCAAATCACTTTAATGGATTGGCGGACCTCAGGTACTAATCTTCTGAACGTTAAGCCGGCTTCTTCGGAGGTATCTGCGAGGTTAGCCAGGGTAAACATCAGGGCCGCCCGGTTTTTCACCATCAACGTGCCGTTGAAGTTCAGGTTATACGTGCCAATGAAATTGACGCAGGGGTTGTAGTTGCCCAGCCAATTTTGAAAAAGCTGCAGTTCTTGGGCCTGTTGCGAATTGATGACGGTGCGCCCGGCCAGGTCGTGCGCCGTGACTGCCTCTTTTTGCGCCAGCGGGTCAGTGGCCGGCATCAGTACGCCCCAGACGCCTTTTTCGGGTAGTGTCAGCGCAGCGTAATTAGAGGTGGGAACGTCACCGATAATGACCGCAAAGTCGGCAAGACCGCTGTTTAGCTTGCGCTTGGCGTAAGCATAGTCGCCGCTCAACAGGTGGATCTTAACGGTAGGGTAATCCCTGATGATTGAACTGACAACGTTCATTACCCGCTGCATGCCGCTGCTCTCACCGGCTGCAATGGTCAGGTCCCCGCTGACAATGGTCGTGGACCGCAGGCTGCTTTTGGCTTTCGCGGTCAGGCTGAGGATTTGCTGTGCCTGGCCCAGCAGGTAGTGGCCGGCGGGTGTCAAAACCAGGTGTCGCTTTTGGCGACTGAATAGTTTGGTGCCCAGCTCTGTTTCTAAATCCGCAATCTGCCGTGATAATGCGGGTTGGGAAATCAACAGTTTTTTGGCTGCCCGGGTCATGTTGCCTTCACGGGCAACCGCAACAAAGTAATTCAAAGCTCTTAGTTCCATTATGGCCTCCGGTTCCGTGACAATGACTGCAATCAAGGCGGTCATGCGCTTTAGTTGTGCTAAGTGCTTATTATAACAAATATTGCACGCGGGCCTGGCGGTGCGTAAAAATTTCCACGTGAAACAGCGCTTGGCCAACACCTGCGCAGCCGTTCACCGGGGCAGAAGGTGCACTAGCATTAGCACAAGGGAAAACGGCCCTTAACTAGATGTCCTGGCCCGTTGGTCTGACCAAGATTTCATTAATATCGACGTTTGCGGGCTGATCCATCATGAAGAGTGCGGCGCGGGCCACATCTTCTGAAGTCAGGATGCCATTCTTGCCCCGGTTGGCCTGTTCATAAGAGTCTTTGATTTCATCATCGCCAATGGTGGAATACAGGTTGGTCTCGACGCTGCCCGGTGAAATAATACCGGTCTTAATGCCGTTTGCGTGTTCTTCTTGGCGCAGGCCTTCCATGATGGCGCGTACCGCAAACTTGGTTCCGTTGTAAACCGCGGAGCCGGGGTAGAGCACGTGTCCAGCAACGGAATCGGTGGCCATAATCAGCCCGTAGCCCTGCTTTTTCATGATTGGCAGGGCGCTGGCAATGCCATTCAACACGCCCATGACGTTGATGTTAAGCATCTGTTGCCAGGTCGCTCTCTTGGCCTTGATTAAATTGCCCTGGGGCATGATGCCGGCGTTGTTATACAAAACGTCCAAATGCCCGAACTTTGCAACCGCCAGGTCAATCAGGCTTTCGACCTGCTCTGCCACCGTTACGTCTGTGACCTGGTACAAGATCTTTTGCCCACTGGCTTCTTCAGCTGCCTTTTTCAGGTCATTTTCGTTTCGTGCACCGATTACGACCCTGGCGCCAGCTTGTGCAGCCAGTTTGGCGGTCGCTGCGCCCATGCCGGTTGATCCACCGGTGATGACGATTACTTTATCCTTTAAACTCATTGTAATTTCCTCCTTAACTAGTATAGTTAAACTGTAATACTTAAAGTTAAGGTTAAGTCAAGCCTGAAGGGAGCCAAGAATAATGAAAATATCAGAAGTTGCAGAAAAAGTTAATTTGACGCCGGTAACGCTGCGCTACTACGAAAGGGTGGGCCTGCTGCCTAGCGTTGAACGCAAAAACGGTGTCAGGGACTACGCGGATAGCGACCTTGAATGGATCAACTTCATCAAGTGTATGCGCCAGGTCAAGATCCCTATCGATGACTTAGTGGAGTACACTAAGCTCTTGCAGCGGGGGCCGGAAACGAAGGGGGCCCGGCGTCGAATCCTGGCGAATGAACTGGATCGATTAGAAGAAGAGGAAAAGGCCCTCCAGGAAACGATTGCGCGGTTAAAAACCAAAATCGGTCTGTACGACCAGGGCAAGATCAATTAAAATTTAGTCCTTGCAGAAATACAAAAAGAAGACTGGAAATGATCCGACCCCTGAAATTGTCTTAATTTTGGGGGTTCACATCACTGTGCAGTCTTCTTTTTGTTCAGATGCTTAATTCACCTTAGAGTCTGCTTAAGTCATCCACAATTTGGGCAACGGTTAAATGATTTTCCCGGTAAAGCTCAGCTAGCGGCACCTGGTCCGTGTAGACCCGCTTTTGGCCGTAGTTAAGGACCTTCACGCTGCGTGTTGCTAAGTAGGAGGCGACCTTTTGGCCAAAGCCGCCGTCGAGCAGGTTGTCTTCCAGCGAGACGATTACTTTGTGATCATTGGCCAGGTCATCCAGAGTCTGCTTGTCTAAGATGTTGGCGGAAATAGGGTTGACCAGGGTGGCACCCGTCTCGGCTGCCAGCTGTTCACCCAAAGAGTAGAAGTCGCCTAAGGCCAGGACCGCAACGTTTGTGCCCTTTGTAACCTGATAGCGAATGTGCGAATAGTCTTGTCCTGTCGGGGCCTCGTCTCCCTGAGCTACGGCCTTGGTTGGAAGTTTGATGGCTACGGGGTGATTTCTCTGCGTCACGGCCCACTCCAGCATCGCCTTTTCCTCGGCCAGCGTGGTTGGAGCCAGGTAGATCCAGTTAGGCAAGTTGGAAATTAATACCTGGTCAAAGACACCGATATGGGTCTTGGAGTTAGCGGAAAGGCCGCCGCCCCCGACGACCATAACGACGGGCAGGTTGTTGGCTGCTACGTCATGGGAGAGTTGGTCAAAGGCGCGCTGCAGGAAGGTCGAGTTTTCAAACAAGACGGGGATGCCGCCCTCCTTGGCAAATCCGGCCGCAAAAGCGACGGATTCCTGTTCGGCGATGCCAACGTCGGTGTAGTTGGCAGGGTGCTCGTTTTTAAACTGATCAAGGTCAAAGGCACCGGGGATGGCGGGATCGATGGCCATGATTTTTTTACCCGCCTCAACTTGCGCGGTTAGCACATCAATTGCCACGGAATTGGGCGTGGGCGCACTCACCTGCGGGGCGGTCGTCTGGTCAGTGGTTAAATCAAATGGCATCACCCAGTGGTGGGCTTCTTCGTCTGCCACTGCCGGCTCGTAGCCCTTGCCCTTAACCGTATTGATGTGCAAAAGAATCGGGTGGTCAACGTCTTTGACCGCCTGAAAGGCCGTAATCATGTCTTCAAGGCTGTTGCCATCTGCCACGTAGCGGTAGTCAAAGCCCATGGCCGTGAATGGGTTTTCCGGTGCTTGGCCGTTTGCGGCGCGCAGTTTGTCCAGGGCGGTAACGAGTCCGCCCACGTTTTGGTCAATTGACCACTGGTTGTCATTGATGACGACCACCAGGTTGTGCGGCTCAATCGCGGCGTTGTTCAGTCCCTCATAGGCCAGGCCGCCGGTCATGGAGCCATCACCGATCAGCGCCATGATGTTTTCCCGTCCGCCCATCAGGTCGCGCGCCTTGGCCATGCCCGTTGCGAGGGCAATCGAAGTTGAAGTGTGTCCAATTGCATAATAATCGTAGGGACTCTCGTCCGGGTTGGAGTAGGGCGTGACGTCTTCGTAGTGATCCGGGTCAAGCCAGGCTTGTGCACGGCCCGTCAGCATCTTGTGTGGGTAAGTCTGGTGGGAAACGTCCCAGACAATCTTGTCCTTGGGTGCATCAAAGACGTAGTGGTAGGCAATGGCCGTCTCCACGATGCCCAGGTCGGGTCCCAGGTGGCCACCCTCAGCCGCGTCTTTTTCCAAAATCAGCGTTCTAATCTCCTGGGCCAATTTTGTCAATTCCGGGATGCTCAGCTTTTTGAGGTCTTGTGGTCCCGCAATGTGGTTTAATAAGTAATTCTCGTGTTTGTTCATTGTAAATGCCTCCGTGCAATTATTATAGGAGTAATTATGCTGCCAATAAACTACCTTTTAGTATTGGAAAGAATTCCTATTGGTAGTATAACAGGTTAAAGTGCAAGCTTGACGCCTACCCCTTTTTTGCCCAAGAGTTGTCTTAGCTGTTCAGGACTTGTATTTTGCAAGTGGGCAATGGGGGTTAGGCTCCAAGAATTGGTGCCATAGTAAATTGATAGCTTATCGCCCTGGTAGAGAATAATGTCGCCTGGTTGTGCGTGCATTTCTTCGTTGTTTTGCGGCAAGGTCCACGGCAGATTGCCGACTTTTTCAAAGTTGCCGTAATCGTTTAGGTGCAGGGTTAAACTCTTATGCCTTAACTTGTTCTTCAAGGCCTGGGCAGATGAATTCTGCGCCCACTTAGCCTTTAAAACGGTTTTGCCCACGGTGATTTTTAAATCTCCATTCATTTTTCTCTTGGTCCTTCTTTTAGAGTTAGTTCTTTTTGCGACTGAAATGCTGGTTAGCGGCGACTTTGTGCTGGGTGAGTGCCAGGCGCTGAAGAGACCACCGCCAAGAAGCACCACGAGAACGGTTGCCAAAAAAATAACCACTTTTTTGTGTGCCATTTTAATTGCCTCACGATCTGTTAATCTTTTGAGTAAAAATATAGACCTTAAAGTCGAGTTTAAGTCAACCTTGATTTCAAACCATTAATTTTATTTGAAGGCAGTAGACCACTTTACGTTGTTTTTGTCAAATGGCAAAAATTAATCTTTTATTGACAGGTAAAGCAAAAAAAATTATACTTTCTATGACTGTATGACCAAATTAAATTATTTAGTCACAAAGCAAAAAAACAACAAGAGCAAAATGAACGGGGAGTAGCCATGGGTAGAGGTTTTACAAAACAAGAAAAAAAGGAATTAAAAGAGCAGCTAATCCAAGTATTTACCAATGAACTAAATTATCAGAAAATCAGTTCAATCAACATTGATGACTTGGTTAAAAAAGTGGGGATAGCCAAGGGCTCTTTTTATCACTTTTTTAAGTCAAAGGATGAACTGTTTGCTGAGGCAATTAACCAAGTTCAGGAGGATATTGTCAATAAATCGTTGTCCATTGCCAAAGAAGATGATTTGCCCGCCAAGGAACGACTGAAAAAGCTGCTTCTTTATCTGGTTGATACGGTTAGTCAATATCCTTGGATAAAGCAATTGTCTAACGTCGAATACGACAAGGTTATTCGGCGCCTGCCGAATGAAACGAAGGAAAAGCTGCGCCAGAAGGATATTACTGACTTGGCGAAAATTTTAAGGGAACTGGACTTAAAGTCAACTTATCCGCATGAAGCTATTTCTATCATCGTACAGATTATTTTATCATCCGCTGCCAATAAAGATGATTATGGCGATAAGTACGGGAAGGCGACCGCAATAATGATCGATATTCTTGTCGATAATATGTTTAAAAAGGTGAATTGATAATGGCTAATAACACAATCATTGAAATGAAGTCAGTCTGCAAGGTCTATCAGAGTGGCGGTGAAAAGTTGTATGCCGCCAATCACCTCAATCTGACGATTGAGGATGGAGAACTGGTGGTGATCGTTGGTGCAAGTGGGGCTGGTAAGACAACGTTGCTGAACTTATTAGGCGGGATGGACACTGCTTCTTCCGGTGAAATCAATGTTAACGGCGTGCGGATTAGTGATTATTCTGAGAAAAAATTAGCACTCTACCGCCGAAATGAAGTGGGCTTTGTCTTTCAATTTTATAACCTGATTTCCAACCTGACGGTGCTAGAAAACGTCGAATTTTCTAGTAGCTTTACTAAAAATCCGCTAGATCCTCCCAAAATCCTACAAGAAATTGGGTTAGGCCAAAAATTGGCTTCGTTTCCTTCAGAACTCTCTGGCGGCCAGCAGCAACGCGTCGCGATTGCGCGTGCAATCGCCAAGAACCCGCTCCTATTGCTGTGCGATGAACCGACAGGGGCACTTGACTTTAAGACTAGCAAGGAAGTTTTGCGTCTCCTGGCCGACTTTAACCAGTCCTACCGGAAAACGGTCGTTATCATTACCCACAATTCGGTTCTTGCCCAAATGGCAGATAAAGTAATCAGAATCAAGGATGGCCAGATTGCCGCTGTTACGCACAACCAAGATAAAATCCCGGTGGAAGAACTAGAGTGGTAGGTGGGAATATGGGAATGACGTATTTATTCAGGAAGTTCTGTAGAGAAATCTTGCGGGAAAATGGCTCACAGATCCTGTCGCTAATTATCATTGTTTCAATTGGAATTGGTTGTCTTATCGGCTTTGCAAAATCATACAGTGATTTAGACAGCACCTTTTCTCAGTACTACAAGCATTCAAACTTGGAGGATATGGAGATTTCCGGCATCTTTTCTGCTAAAAAGGTGCGGCAAATTAAAAACATTCCGGGCGTTAAGGAACTTGCACAAAATTATGATTACCGGGTCAGCAGAGAGAATACTAACTTGCTGGTTGGCGGATATGCCAAGAGCAATAAGATTAATCGCCCAACGCTGCTAGCAGGCAGGTATCCGCGGAGAGGCGATGTTCTGGTTGATCACTTATACCTCAAAAAGAATAAGCTCAAACTTGGTGATCAAATTAAGCTTGTTGTGAATGGATTAAAATTCAGGGAAAAAATCTCGGGCAGCATCCGCAGTCCTAAATATTTATACATGACCGAAAACACGGCCGAGCCGATTCCAAATCACAAAAAATACGGCTACGCGCTGCTGCCTAACGCGGAGCTTAAACAACTCGGTCTGCCGGTCAATTCTCTCGCAATCACGGTAACCAAGCCGGCTCAAATAAGGCGGGTTGCCAACCGGATACGGAAAATGGATTACGATGCGCTTGTCATTAAGCGTCAGGACCTCATGAGCTACAACATGATTCATAGTAAGCTTGAGACAATTAAAAATATCGCCGGGGCTATTTCAAGTGTTTTTATTCTGTTGACCATTGCAGTCACGTTAATCAGTTCCGCCAAGCAGGTCAGCAATAAAAGGGCAGAAATTGCGTCCCTTAAAGCCCTAGGAATCCCTAAAGGCGAGATTCTAACCTACCTCTTTTTTCCTGGGATAGTCACGGCCGTTACCGGGACGATTGTCGGCTCACTGGTTGGGATCTTGGTTTTTCCACCGATAATTACCACGGCGCTAGCAACTTTGTTCGACTTTCCGCCGACCGTGCACGGCAACTATGCCTTCCTAATAGTTGGTGCATTTGGCACGGTTTTGGCAGTTGAACTGCTTGCGCTGATGATTAATGTGGTTAAGCTGCTGAATGAGTCTGCTGCCGATTCCATGCGTCCAGCAGTTAGTGCAGCCAGAGCCAATACTTTTTTAGCAAAAATACCCTTTCTTTGGCGCCACCTTTCATTTAAGGTCAAGTTATTGGTGCGCAATATCGCCAGTGGCCGGATTAAATTCTTATTCAGTGCGCTTGCACTCGCCTTCTGCGTTACGCTTTTGATTTCTTCCTTTGGCCTAAAGTCCGCTCTTGGCGATATTGAAAAAACCGAGTTTCATGATATTAGAAGATATGATATTAGTGCCAACTTGGATGCTAAAAATCCTGCTGGTAAAATCGTCCATGATCCGTTGGTAGTCTATGCTGATGACTATTCCATGGTTCCAGCCAAGGTAGGTGACACGGATACACACCTAAATGTCATTGGTCAAAATGCGCGGTCAATCAACTTGCCTGCAAGCGGTAAAAATAGGCTTGGCTTTAACCGCCTTAAGGGCGTGTACGTCTCGGTCAAATTGGCCCGCA
Source organism: Lactobacillus sp. CA30L (assembly GCF_059900845.1). Taxonomy (NCBI): domain Bacteria; kingdom Bacillati; phylum Bacillota; class Bacilli; order Lactobacillales; family Lactobacillaceae; genus Lactobacillus; species Lactobacillus sp. CA30L. Next base: position 8,468 of record NZ_JBWXGB010000003.1, on the reverse strand, counting down.
GGCTAGGTCTAAGCAAGGGCACGAACGTCAATATCAAGATCTTCAATAACAATAAGTACCAGCAGGTTAAGGCGAAGATCAGGGGTCTCTATACCAGTTACACGAGTCAAGGGTTCTACACCACCTATAGCTATTTGAAGAGTCAGGGCGTGGCGGTGTCCGTTCAAACGAAATTTATTAAGTCACGGCATGTTCAAGCTGAGCAAAAACGGTTGAGTAAGGATCCCCGGATTAAAAACATTTCGCTCAAAAGCAAACAAAAAACGAGCTATGAACAAGCTTCGACTTCGGTTAATGCCATCTTGGTGATGATTGTAATTATTGCAGCGCTACTGCTCTTTGCCGTTATTTACAACATCAGCACCATCAATATTGCTGAACGCAAGCGGGATATTGCCACCGAGAAGGTTTTGGGTCTAAATAGTAGTGATATCAACAGGCTGGTTTTAGGTGAAAATGCACTGTTGGTGGCAGTTGCGACGGTGATTGGAACAATTATTAGCCCGTGGATGTACAATTTGCTTGGTAGTTCAATTGCTTCAGATGATATGTCTTTTCCAGCACAATTTAATCTGACCTGCATTCCAGTTTCGCTTGGTCTGATTGTCTTATTTTTAATGTTAACCAGCCTTTTTCTCATTCGCAAGGTTAAGCAGATTAACCAGCTAGAGGCCCTGAACGGTTTTGAATAAGGAGATAAGTGATAAGCGAATGCTATTAAAAATATAATGGCAAAATTAGGCCGGCAAACTATAATTATCATTAATTACTTTAAGTGGGTGAGTTGAGTGGAAGATAAAGCATACAAGATTGGGCAATTTGCCAGGCAGGTGCAACTGTCGATTGACACCTTGCGCTACTATGAAAAGGAAAACCTGATTGTTCCCAAGCGGGATCAAAATAATCGCCGGATATATGATGAAAGCGATTTGCGCTGGATTGAATTCATCAAGCGTTTAAAGCAGACGGGCATGCCCATTAAGGAAATTCAGCAGTATGCCCGGTTGCGCTACCAGGGAGACGGCACCATAAATGAACGCTTAGACCTGCTGTACCAGCAAAAGGAGCGCTTGGCCGCGGAATCAGCGGTGCTCGCACGACACATTGCCTTTTTGGATCAAAAAATTGGCATCTACCGGGCCAAATTGAAATTAATTAAGTAAAAAGGGGATACCAAAGCCAAAACTGGCGGTGGTATCCCCTTTATTATTGATAAATTTATTATCCCTGCTCTCGCCGAGTATTGCATCATGCAATCGACAATTATTCATGGTGCTCATTTTGGGCAAAAACTTCCTTGGCAACGTTAATTGCGTTCAGCACCTTGGGAAACCCCACGTAGGGCAGGCACTGAATAAATGCTTCCGTGATTTCGGTAGTGGTTAAACCAACATTCAGGGCGGCCTGAATGTGAACGTGCAGCTGCGCGGCCGTATCGCCCTGCGTCAATAGGCTGGTGATGGTGACCAATTCGCGCTGCTTGAGGCTAAGCCCCGCCCGGTTATAGATGTCGCCGAAGGCAAATTCCAAAATATATTTGCCCACGTCAGGCGCAATCCCCTGCAATGACGCCATTACGTTATCTGCGGCGGCACCGTCTACCTGTGCCAGCGTTTTTTGGCCTAATTCTAATCGTTTGTTTGTTGACATAAATTTGTCCTCCGTTAGTTTTATAGTTTTAATACTACGAAGGTAATCGTAATTGCTGGAGTTAACTCCATGTCAAGGACAAAGGTGCATTTTTGTTTTAAAATATTGAGACCGGTGCCCGTGCAATGTATAATTACCGCAGGAGAAACTATGAAAACAATTGAATTTGGTCAGGATCACCCGGAAGTAATCATTTTGCTTCATGGTGGCGGCCTTAACTGGTGGAACTACCGGACTGAGGCTGAACTATTGGCCACAGATTATCACGTGATTCTGCCGGTTATCCCGGGTCATGCGGGTAGCGAGCAAGATTTTATTAGCATTCGGCACTGTGCCCAAGAAGTTATTGCTTTGATTGAGCAAAAGTGCAATGGATCGGTGCTTTTAATTGGCGGCTTGTCGCTGGGTGCGCAGATTGCTATTGCGGTTTTGGCCTTGCGTCCAGGCATTTGCCGCTATGCCATGATTGAAAGCGCCGCAGTCATTCCGGCGCCGCTGACCCACGCACTGCTTCCGCTGGCACTAAAAACCAGCTATGGCTTAATTAAGCAGCAATGGTTTGCGCGCTGGCAGTTTAAGGCGCTCAAAATGGATGAGCGCTATTTTGCCGACTATTACCGTGATACGTGTCGCATCACCCGCCAGAACCTAACCGCAATTTTGCTGGCCAACACCAGTTTTACGATTCCTGCCAGCTTGGGCCAAACCAGTGCGCAAATAGTCTTCATTGTCGGGGGCAAAGAGGGCGGGAAAATGCAGCGCTCCGCATGCTTATTGCAGCAAGCGTGTCCCCGCAGCATAATCCGAAGAGAGGCGGGCTTGTATCACGGTCAGTATTCGCTTAGTTACCCGCACAAGTTTGTGACAGATCTGGGTGAAATCATAGAAACGGCTTGTAGCTAATGTTTTTGGCATGGTGCCTATTGCCCCAAATATTGTTTCTTTAACGTGCAGTTCTAAGGGGCGGGACAGGATTAACGAGTAACGGGGCAGAAATAAACCTTGGTTTATCTCTGTCCCGTTTTTGCTAATACAGGTTATGGATTTTTTCAGCAATGCTATTTCTTACGGACTATGAAAAGCACGTCAAGACTTAAATACTTGTTTAAAATAAAAGTCGCGTTGTACTATGCGTCCATAATAATTACCGCACGTATATAGCTAATTGAAGAAGATTGTAATTAAGAAAAAGACTGGCAAATCACGTTACTAAACGCTGTTTTACCAGTCTCTTAAATTGTAAACACGTTAGTGTTTAAGCTAAAAGTACTTCCTAGACTATTTGATTTTTAGTGTCCCTGGTGCTTGGCACGTCTTTTTTCTTGCTTTTGAATGAACCGCGCTTGTTTTTCTTCATGCATTTGCTCAACCGAAGTTTTTTTCTTGGCCACTTTCAAATTTTCAAACTGCTTTTTTAAAGCCTGTTGGGCTTTGGTACTGATACCCCTGCTCTTGACAGCTTTGTTAACCAAGCGCTGCCTTCTTTTGGGGTTGACATGCTGCACAACGCTTTTTTCAATACTAGTTTTATAAAAGCTTAACTGAGAATATTTTCTATTCACAAGGTTTAAGATTTCCGGCATCTGGGGGACGGAAGCGCCCAAGTTGACTTGCGCCACATAATAGTCACTGCCGTCAATTTTCTCAAAAATAGCCTTATAAAATGGATCATCAAAGATGATGGTTAGCTTTCCCTTTAACACAATGTGTTCCTCCTAAATAAAAATGATTAATTAGGAAAGCCGGACGACCTAGGAGGAAGGTTACTGATTCAATTGTTTGAACATTCGGACTACCAACCGAATAGTGTTTTTGCTTTCCACAAAAAATTATATCGTAAAATTAATACTAGCTGGTATAATTTTCAGACTAAAAAGCATTTATTATGAGCGGATTATGATTCGCTGACGATTACTAATGATTTGATTGCTTCGCGGCAATCCATCGCCTCGTACGCTGCCTGAATCTGGTCTAGTGTGAAGTGCTTAGTGAAGACCTTGCCGGGATGGATCTGTCCTTTTAAAACAGCATCCAGTAAAACCTTGCGGTCATCGCTTGTTACGGCTGCAGTACCACCGCGCAAGCCAATGTTCTTCCAGAATAAGTTATTGGTATTCATTTCCGCTTTTTGGGGAACGCCAACGCGTCCGACAACTGCTCCCGGACGTCCGACCTGCATCGCGGTTGCAACGGATTGCGCGGTGCCCACGCATTCTAAGATGGCATCAGCACCATTACCAGAAGTTAAATCCATTACCCTTTGAACGGCCTCTTCACCGCGCTCTGGAACAATAGCGGTTGCGCCAAATTCCCGTGCCAGTCGCTGGCGGTCTTCATGGCGGCTCATGGCGATAATTTTCTTTGCGCCCAATAATTTGGCTGCAATGACACCGCATAAACCTACGGCGCCATCGCCGAAGACTACGACTGTATCGCCGGCCTTCACTTCGGCACTGGTGGCTGCGTGGTAACCGGTAGCCATTACATCTGCTAAAGTTAACAGATCATTTAGTTGGTCGTCAGTATAATCACTGGGGTGGCCGGGTATTTTAATGAGTGCCCAGGCTGCATTTTGAAACCTGAGATATTCCCCCTGATAGCCACCGTTAGGCTCATCGCTCTGGTTAAGGCAGTCGCCGTCAAAGCCGGCAAGACAGGCAGCGCAATATCCGCAGCCATGTGTAAACGGGGCAATGACGAAGTCGCCCGGGTGCACGTTAGTTACCTCAGCCCCCACTTCTTCCACGATGCCAATGGCTTCGTGTCCAACAGTAGTATTGTGCGGGCGCTGGGAGATTCCCCGGTACCACCACAGGTCGGAACCGCAGACACACGTACGAATAATTTTAATGGTTGCATCGGTTTCCGATTTAATTTCAGGATGAGGATATTCGTGCAATTCAATTTTTCCGGGTTCAATAAAAGTTGCAGTTTTCATTATTGCTTTCCCCCTCTTATTTTATCGCCATAATAAAAGTTGGCTGTAGCACCACCATCAATTAAAAAGGTTGAACCGGTAATAAAGGCGCCCTTTGAATTCAGCAATAATTCTGCTACGTTGGCTACCTCATCAGCTGTTCCAGGCCGCCCGGCTGGCGACTTAGCAAACATTTCTTTATAGAAGTCGCCGCGAATGCCGTTAAACTCATCTAAAGCAAGCGGCGTGACGATGATGCCCGGTGCGATAGCATTTAAGCGGGCCCCTTGCCTAGACCACTTTAAAGCTTCCGCCATTACCCGTTTTTCGTTGCAACGTTTGGCCAGTTGATAGGCATGCAGAGTATCCTTAATATTTTCAACTTGCAGCAGTTCCAAGTCCAGCAGTTCTTCAGTAGGAGTGAGGGCCAGTTGTTCGTCTTGCTTAGGCGTTCGGGCATGCGGTGGCCAGATTGACTGGTAATGGTCACGCCAACGCCGCCCGGGGCAATAACGTGGCCGACTTCTTCCAGCAAGACGGCAGTACCATAGAGATCAACCTTCAAGATGGCCTCAATTGATGCCTGGCTTGGCGATAGGCCAGCGCCATTAATCAAAGTTGTGATTGGCCCGTATTTTTGACCGGTTGCAATCATTTGCTGAATAGATTGGCGAGATGACAGGTCCATTTCTACTGGCTCAACATCAAAGCCGGCTTCAGCCATTGTTTTGCCTATAGTTTGGGCATTTTGGAAGTTTTTGTCTCCCAAAATGATTTTTTGGTCGGCACCCATTCTCCGGGCTATGGCCATGCTAATTTGACCGGCGCCGACTACTAACATAACTGGTTTATTCATTATTAATTTCTCCTTTTTAATAGACTGGGCGCTCTTCGCCCTGGGTATCTGGATCAGCAATGCCAATGCTTTCATTGACGAAAAGACTTGGGTTGGCAATGATTTGCAAAATTACGTCTGCAATACTTTGGCGCGATCCAGATACGCCATTGTAGGGCTGCTTGCGTGTGGTAATAGTATATTTGACTTCATCGCGATCATTGAGCCAAGGCAGACGCAAAGTAGTGTACTTAAGGCCGGATGCTGCTAGCAATCGGTCAGAATTGATGGCTTCTTGGAGTCCGGGCAAGACCTGCTCGTGGTTCCAGCGGCCAAATTCACCGCCCACTTCGTTATATAAGCCAAGAATATTGGTGAAGATGATGCGCTGCACGTTTTGCTTTTTCATGGCAGCAATGACGTTTTTGGTAATCACATTTTGGGGACTGTGATCTACAACGCCAACAAAAACCAGATCTTGACCGGCAACTGCTAGTTCTACGTCGGCGGCCTTGGTCAAGTCAACCTCAAGAACGTGAGCCTGCTTGTTAAAATCAGCCAATCGCTGACTTTGGCGTAAGCCAAGCGTCAAATTCACCTTATTAAAGGCCGGCTCGGTTAAGATGCGACGTTCAACAATGCGGGCAATCTGCCCATTAGCAGCTAAAATTAAGACCTTCATGGCCCACCTCCTATGCTCGATTAATACCTAAGCTGTCGCGACTGCCAAGTTGCGGATCATGTGCTAGCCGTAAGACTAAGTCGGCGATGCTCCTGCGGGAGACGTCATGACCGCCAAAGGGTTCGCCCTTGTGGGTAACCTGGTAGTCGATATCGTTGCCATTATCAAACCAGCCTGGTCGAATAATGGTATAGTTCAAAGAAGAATCCGCGATAATGTCAGCAGCCTGGCGGTAGCTGGATAGTACCGGGCTGTTCTTTAGGTTGCCTGCAGCACCGATAGATGCGGGGATTTCATTATAAATGCCCATAGAGCTAATGAATAGCAAGCGCTCAATGCCGGCCTTAGTCATTTGATCGACTAAGGAGCGTGCCATTTGAGGTAAATCTCCACTTAAAGCCGCAAAAACCACATCCTGCCCTAAAAGCGCTTCGTGCAGGCTAGCGGCAACAGTCACATCTCCTGCAATTAGGCGTTCACGGTGGGGATTGATTGTGTTTTGCAAAGAATCGATGTGGCGCGCCATTAGGGTCAACTGATCGTCTGAATGATCTAAAAAATACTGTCTGGTAACGCGGCCAATCGACCCGGTAGCACCAATAATTAAAACTTTGGTCATTGATCTTGTCCTTTCTTATAGCAAGTATGCTAATTGTATTACCTTAGACTTACTGTAAGGCAAGGCGAAATTAAAAAAATAAAAATCTGTTGTGGTAGCATTTAACAACTTAAAAGTAGCGCATAGGCTAAAGTTGCTCTATACTGCTTTTAAAAGAAAAAGGGAGGTGTAGTACGATTGAATTACAGTGTGCACGAAGCTGCTGATAAAGTGGGCCTGACCGCCTATACTCTGCGCTATTATGACAATCATGGGATGTTGCCTTATGTAAAACGGGATGAGAACAACAACCGAATCTTTGATGACGTGGACTTAGAATGGATTAAAATCATTATTTGCTTGCGTGAAACGGGGATGCCCCTGAAAAACATCCAGCACTATTTGCAATTAGTCAAGCAGGGAGAAGCAACTGTTCCTGAACGTTATCAAATCATGCTGGATCAGCAGCAGCGAACGCTGGCAGAAATTAGTGAACTCAACCAGCATTTGGCAACCATTAATAAAAAAGTAGCCCATTATGCCGATACGTTGATTAATCAAAAACCAGATTCATATGAGCCCTCAAACATTGCAAAGCTGCATTCGTTGAAGCAAAAATAATTTTAAATTAATGGTACAAATTAATTGGTAAGCTAGTATGATGATATTAACCAGATAATAATTATTAAGGAGGGCTTCTGGATGAAAATCGGTTTTATTGGTACAGGCGTGATGGGCAATGCAATTTGCTTGAATATCTTAAAGGCGGGGCACCAATTATGGGTCTACAACCGGACTAAGAGCAAGACGGACAACCTGGTTGAAAAAGGCGCCACTTGGTGCCCGCATCCCCAAGCGGTAGCCGCACAAGCCGACGTGATTTTCACGATGGTTGGTTTTCCCACTGACGTCGAACAGGTCTATAGGGGTAAAGACGGGCTCTTGACGGCCCCCGTCGAAGGCAAGTATCTCGTTGATATGACGACCTCTAAGCCGTCCCTGGCCCAAAAAATCTTTGATGAAGGCGAAAAACGCGGCGCCAAGGTCCTGGATGCACCCGTTTCCGGGGGCGACTTGGGTGCCAAGAAGGGCACGCTGACTATCATGGTCGGCGGTGACGAAGGGGCCTACCACGATCTAGAGGGGCTCTTTCATGACTTTGGCAAGACGGTGCACTACTTTGGCCCAGCCGGATCGGGACAGAACACTAAAATGGCCAATCAGATCATGATTGCGGGCACCATGACGGGGATGACCGAGATGCTGGTCTATGCCAAGCAGGCGGGGTTGGACCTGCCCGCTGTCCTTGAAACGGTGGGCGCTGGCAGTGCGGCCAACTGGAGCTTGTCCAACTACGGCCCGCGGATTCTTAAGGGCGACTATACACCGGGCTTTTTCAGCAAACACTTCTTAAAGGACCTGCGGATTGCCCTGGAAACGGCCCAGGAAATGAAGGTCGATTTGCCAGCCACCAAGGGGGCCAAGCAGCTGTACGAGCAGCTGGTCGACGACCGGGGTCTGGGTGACTTAGGCACGCAGGGATTGATCAAGCTCTGGTGGAACTAGGTCAGGCTCAATCCCAAGTTATGACTAAAATGCAAAATAAAGAGTCTGGGAAAAAACTAGATCCTTTGACTTAATAAACTAAAGCAGGCAAACCACTTTTTAGTGATTTGCCTGCTTTTTGTCTCTACTGAATTGCGGTTGATGGTCCCAGCTGCCCCTTGGGGCCACTTCCGGTGCCAATATTTACTCAAGTTCATGGTCATAAGCATTAAACCTAGGT
>NZ_JBWXGB010000029.1:0-443 GCF_059900845.1 Lactobacillus sp. CA30L | reverse complement strand
GGCCCCACCCGCCCCGACCTCGACGTGGTCGAAGCCGTCACCCGCCTGAACGAACTCGGCGCCTACGGCCTCACCTTCCACGACGACGACCTCTTCGCCTTCGGCTCGACCGATGCCGAGCGGCAGAAGCAGATCGACCGCCTCAAGCAGGCCCTCGCCGACACGGGCGTCATCGTCCCGATGGTCACCACCAACCTCTTCAGCGCACCCGTCTTCAAGGACGGCGGCTTCACCTCGAACGACCGCGCGGTGCGTCGCTTCGCCCTCCGCAAGGTGCTCCGCAACCTCGACCTCGCCGCCGAGCTCGGGGCCAAGACCTTCGTCATGTGGGGTGGCCGCGAGGGCGCCGAGTACGACTCCGCGAAGGACGTGCAGGCGGCGCTCGAGCGCTACCGCGAGGCCGTCAACCTCCTCGGCGACTACGTGACCGACAAGGGCTACGA
>NZ_JBWXGB010000028.1:0-446 GCF_059900845.1 Lactobacillus sp. CA30L | reverse complement strand
ATTATATGGTCCGAAAGTATCTGTATAAGTTTCAATGCTGATTTCTTGTAACGCTGGTGCATCTTCTATTGTTAATTGTTTTATTTCTCCCATCAATCAGTCGTCCTTTCCTTAATAATTTCGAGTGTTCCCTTTTTTGACAAATTCCCAATCTTCGCTGACATTTTTACGCATCCGGACTAAGTAATCTGCCAATTGTGAAATTTCCACTTCTGACAAGCCTTGCAAAGCAACTTGATTCGAGTGTTGATTTTCGCGCACAATGATTGGATAAACGTTTTTCCCTTTTTCTGTGGCATAAATCCGCTTAATTTTTTTGTTACTTGCATCTTCTTGACGATAAATAAAGCCTTGTTCTTCCAAACGCTTAATCGCCCGCGCCGCTGTGGTTCGATCAACTTTAATCAGTTCGGCGATCTTTTCTTGGATAATCCCAGGATTTTCAC
>NZ_JBWXGB010000027.1:0-460 GCF_059900845.1 Lactobacillus sp. CA30L | reverse complement strand
GTGTGTGTGACTGTGCATATTTTTTCATATATGTCGGTAAGGCTTGACTAATCTTCGTTGGTAAAACAACATAGTCGGTTTTGGCCAAATCATCTCCAATGAGACTGTGTAAGTAAACGGCGCCAGCAATGGTTTCAATTGTCGGCTTAAACTGAGCCAAAAAACCAGCAATGATGCCAGCCAAGGTATCCCCAGTTCCGCCAGTAGCCAACCCAGGGTTGCCACCTGTATTTTGAAAAGGTTCTCCTGCGTGGAAAATTGTGGTGCGATGACTTTTTAAAACAATCGTACTGCCTAATTTTGCTTGTTGGCGCTGGTTATTTGCCAGTGTTTGTTGCTCAATAGGTAAGTGACTCAAACGTTGCCATTCCATTTGATGAGGTGTGAAAACAACTTTTTCAGGATAGGTAAGGGAAAAATTGCCTTGGCTAAACAGGGTAATCGCTGAGCCATCGATAAT
>NZ_JBWXGB010000026.1:0-461 GCF_059900845.1 Lactobacillus sp. CA30L | reverse complement strand
ATGCACACCCTTGCCAAATAAACCACCCGAACCAATTGCCAATAAGCCTTGTACTTGTTGATAGGAGATTTTATCGACATAATCATAGGGATGAATCCATGCTAAAATTCGATCCAATTGATATTGTTTAAAATGTAAAAAGAAGAGTACTTTGTGCCCCCACTCTGTAAAGACTAACAGAATCAAGACCACGCCTAACGTTGCTAAAGCACTGAAAATAATGATTAAAATTTTGCGATCAATTCCTGAAATAACTAAAAGAGATAGAATAATCGTTACGAAAACAAGGGATGTCCCAAAATCTTTTTGTACCGCCATCAAGAAAAAAACAGGGACACTAACCGCAACGATTTTTTTTAGAAGTTGCTTGTCTGAACGCCATTTATCAGACCAGTCTTGTTGCTCATGTTGGACAATAATTTTTGCCAACATTAAAATAAACGCAATTTTCGCAATTTCTG